>JANXCW010000008.1 GCA_025059775.1 Armatimonadota bacterium | reverse complement strand
AACCTGTACATCAACCGGAAGTGCACGGGAGCCCTGGTGGGCGTCCACCCCTTCGGGGGCTTCAACATGAGCGGAACGGACGCCAAGGTGGGGGGCCCCGACTACCTCCTGTACTTCCTGCAGCCCAAGGTCACCAGCATCAAGTACCGGTAGAACCGCCGCGGGCCCTGGTATGATGAGACAGGAGACGGGGACGTAGCTCAGCGGGAGAGCACCTGGTTTGCAACCAGGGGGTCGCCGGTTCGAATCCGGTCGTCTCCACCAGATCCCGGAGGACCGCTGCGGAAGCCCGTTTCCCCAACCTGCAGTCCTCCAGCCGGCTTGCGGTTTGGACTCGTCCGCGGACGGCAGGTTCCCGTACGCATCCCGAAGGGACCCAGCCGGTGGCGCCGTTGTCCGTGACCAGGGTGGTATCCTGAGGGGGGTCGAAGCCTACACCGTTCGGGAGGATCCCGTGATTCTGGGTCTGGACAACGTGGGTGTGGCGGTCTCCGACCTGCAACGGGCGGTCTCCTTCTACCGGATGCTGGGATTCGAGCCCGACTACGTTACGGAGGATTCCGCCTGCCTCCGGGCACAGGGAGTGGCCCTGTACCTGTTCCGCACGGATGCTCCTCCTGCACCCCTCCGTTCCTTCGATCTCAAGGGGAACCCCCTGGGGCTGGATCACCTGAGCTTCCGGGGGGACGACGTGGACGCTGTCTGTGCCGCCCTCCAGGATCTCGGAGTCTCCATCGAGCGGCTCCCTCAGGACTACCCATGGGGCGCCCGGGCCGCCTGCCTGCGGGATCCGGACGGAAACTGCATCTGGCTTCTGCAGCGCAGGCCCGGGTAGCGGGCTACCCCCCGGACTCCACGGGTTGCGCCACCACCGCGTTGCGCCCACGCTCCTTCGCCCGGTACAGGGCCGCGTCCGCCCGGCGCACCAAAGCTCCCAGGTTATCGCTGGAGTGGAACTCCGCGACCCCGAAGCTCGCGGTGATGGAGCCGAGCTCCGTGCCCTGCAAGGCGATTTCCCTCCTCAGTCGCTCCGCCAGGTCCACCGCTCCCTCCAACGGGGTCTCCGGGAGCAGGAGCAGGAACTCCTCCCCGCCCCACCGGGCCAGGGAGTCCGCGGGTCGGATGACTCCCTGCACGATCCGGGCCACGCGCACCAACACCCGGTCTCCCGCGCTGTGCCCGTGGCGGTCGTTGATCCGTTTGAAGTGGTCCACATCGAAGAGCACCACGCTCAGGGGGTGCCCGTAGCGCCGGTGGCGCTCCGCCTCTATGTCGAAGGCCGCGAAGATCCCCCTCCGGTTCAATAGGCCCGTGAGGGGATCCGTGTTCGCCCGGGCTCTCTCGGCCGCCAGCTGCTCCTTGACCAGGGAGAGGACGTGCAGCCACGCGATGAGGGCCACGGCGAACGCTTCCATCCGGAGGAAGGCGATCACAAGGGGCCAGTGGGCGGCAGGCCTCACCAGCAGGGGCAGGGCTCCGAGGGCGAAGATGATGGCCACGGAACCCGCGGCCCCGGTGGCGCGCCAGGACTGGAAGAAGACGTGGGCGAGCACGCAGAGGGTCAACAGGACGGGGAACACCCCCTCCAGGAGTTCCTGTCGGGAGGCCAGGGGGTCCACGAGGCCGTACAGGGTATGGAGGAGGTAGGCAAGCCCCCAGGTGGCGAGAAAGGCGTAGAAAGCCCGTTCCAGGACGGTAAGCGGGATCCGTCGGGCGTACAGCAGCACGAAGGTGACCACCAAAGCACCGGCAAGGGCCGGGAACCCGAAGCGCACGAACCGATCCAGCTCCGCCCGCAGGACCCACGCAAGCCCGATGGTGGACAGCGAGACGGCGTAGACCACGAGATATGCCCTGCGCTTGGTACGCTCCAGCGGCTCCATCCGCCCGCCCTAGGGGCAGCCCAAGGGGCACGCCCCTCTCACAGCCACTCCCCCATGGGAAGCACCGTCACGTGGGCTTCCTCGAGGGCCGCCCGTACCGCCCGGGCCAGCTGCCCGGCTCCGGGAGTGTCCCCGTGAATGCAGAGCGTGTCCGCCTCCACCACCACCTGCCCGCCGTCTGCGGTCTCGATGGGCTCCCCGTACGCGAGGCGCACCGCCCGGCTGGCCACCGCAAAAGGCTCCACCAAAAGCGAGCCGGGCTCCTCCCGCGGCACGAGCGTCCCGTCCCGGCGATAGGCCCGGTCACAGAAGGCCTCCCGGGCTACCCGCAGCCCTGCTCCGCGGGCTATCCGCTCCAGCACGGACCCCGCGAGCACCACCAGGATCCGGTCCGCATACGCCCGCTGCACAGCCTCCACCACGGCCCGGGCCACCGTTTCCTCCAGGGCTGCGGCGTTGTAGAGGGCGCCGTGGAGCTTGATGTGCTGGAGCGAAGCGCCCTCCGACCGCGCGATGGCCTCCAGGGCCCCAATCTGGTACAGGCAGTAGGCGGTGAGTTCCTCGGGCTGCATGGGGATCTTGCGGCGTCCAAATCCCACGAGATCCGGATACCCCGGATGGGCCCCCACGGCCACCCCGTACGCCCGACACCGCCGCACCGCCCGCGTCATCTCCACGGGGTCCCCCGCGTGCATCCCGCAGGGGAGGTTCGCGGAGGTAATGACGGGGAGGACCGCCTCATCCTCGCCCAACCGCCACACCCCGAAGGACTCCCCGAGGTCGCAGTTGAGATCCACGATTCGCCCCATAGCCTCCCTCCTGGAGAGCCTTGTTTCCACGTGCGCCCGAGCTCCCCTGCACCTTCCTTGCCCGCGGACGTGGTTTTCCGGAAGATGGGAGGGAGCAAGGGCGTGGGGTATGCGGGCCGGGATCGGCTGGAAGATCCTCGCGGGATACCTGGCGGTTTCCTTCCTGGTCGGACTCGCCTTCGGTCTCTCCGCGCTCGCCACGGAGTGGATCGCGGATGCCGCCCGGAATCTCGACCGGGGTGCCCGGCTCACGGCCGCAGCCCTCTCCGCGCAGGTCCTCGCGGAGCGTCAGCTGTTCCTAGCGCTCCAGGGACGCGTCTTCCCTGCGCCGGAAACCGGGGTACAGTTCGAGCTCACCCGCCGCCTCGCGGAACGCGCCCTGGATACCATCCCGCCTCAACCAGAAGTACAGCCGCTTCTTGTCCGCATCCGGGCCGCGCAGGCCGCCTTTGCCTCCGCGGTCCGGGCCTTCCAGGAAAGCCCACCGGCCCAGGAGCGGGAAGCGGTCCGGAGGGTCCTGACCCGGTTCGCGGAGCTGCGGAGGCTTCTGCGGGATCTCGCGGCCCGCACCCCGGACCCGCTTGCAGAGAACGGAGCCGTGGCATGGTGGCTCGCGCAGAGATGGTTGCCGGATTTCTTCCGCCAGCAGCTGGAGCACACGCGTCACATGGCGGACCACACGCGGGCCCTCCTGGATTCCTACCGGTGGGAGCGAGCCTTCTGGGTCCGGTGCAACGCCCTCCTCGCGCTGGCCCTGGATCCCGCGACCCAACCCCTCTCCGCCCTCCCGGGCGCGGGGATCCCCACAACCGCCACGTGGCCGCGGGTCCCGGAAGCCGAGCCGCTCCTGGCGGAGCGGGCAGCCGCCATGGGCCGGTTCGAGGACTTCGTCCAGAAGGCCCTCGCACGCTACCGAACCGGGGGGTCGGAGGCCTACGCCGCCTTCCTCCGGAGCGCGCTCCCCGCGATCCTCGAGGACGTCCTGGCCCTCTCCACCTCCCTGCGGGCCGCGTTGGAGGTGGAGCGGACCCGGTTCCAGTCCGAGCTGGAGCGGGTAAACGCTTCAATCCTCGCTTTCACCCGCAGCCTCACCCGGGCAGCCATCCTTGCCCTGCTCCTGGGCCTGCTCACCGCCACCGTCCTCACCCGCAGCATCACCCGTCCCCTGGACGCCCTCGCAGCGGCCATGGACCGCGTGCGTCGCAACGACTTGGAGGTGCGCCTGGACGCAGGACGCCGCCGTGACGAGGTGGGGCGCATGGTGGAGGTGTTCAACGTCCTGGTCCGGGAACTCCGGGAGTCCCGCGAACGGCTGCGGGCGTACCAGGAGGATCTGGAGCGCATGGTGGCCGAGCGCACGCAGCAGCTGGAGCGGACACAGGCGCGGCTGGTGCAGTCCGAGAAGCTGGCAGCCCTCGGGCAGCTCGTTGCGGGAGTGGCCCATGAGCTCAACAACCCCCTCACCTCCGTGCTGGGCTATGCGCAGCTGCTGGAGGCCGGGGAGTTGGAAGGGGAGGATGCTCGCCGGGCTCTGGGAATCGTCCTGCAAGAGGCGGACCGGGCCCGCCGCATCGTGCAGAACCTCCTCACCTTCGCCCGACAGCAGGCCCACGAGCGCGGTCCTGTGGACGTCAACGCGGCCCTGGAGCAGACCGTGGCCCTGCGACGGTATGAGCTGGAGCGGGCCGGGGTGGAGTTCGTGCTGGACCTAGCCCAGGACCTCCCCCCCATCGAGGGCGACCTGTACCAGCTCCAGCAGGTCTTCTTGAACCTCATCAACAATGCAGCCCAGGCTCTGGCGGGAGGCCGCGGGCGCATCGAGATCCGTACCACCCACCGGGAAGGCCGCGTGGTTGTGGAGGTGGCGGACACGGGCCCCGGAATTCCCCCCGAGCACCTACACCGCATCTTCGATCCGTTCTTCACCACCAAGGACCCGGGGCAGGGCACGGGGCTTGGGCTGAGCATTTCCTATGGGATCGTCCGGGACCACGGGGGTGAGATCTACGCGGACAACCGCCTGGAGGGCGGTGCCCGGTTCGTCATCGAGCTTCCGGTCGCTGCGCCGTCAAGTTGACCTCCACACGGGCGGGGTCCACGAGTACCAGGTCGCCATCCCGTGTCCCGTACGGCACCTCCCGGGCCCGCAACCAGATCTCCAGGGCCGCAAGGGCCTCCGGGGGAACCCACCACGTGTAGGACAGAAGCCCTGTAGCCCCCTCCGGTGGCCAGCGCCGCGGTCCCCACACGTTCAAACCCACGTGGTGGTGGTATCCCCCGGCCGCGAGGAAGAGGGCCCCGGGATAGCCCCGTTGGGTGACCTGCAGCCCCAGGATCTCCGCATAGAAGGCTTCCCCGCGCGAGAGATCGTCCACGCGGAGGTGAACGTGCCCGAGCCGGGTCCCGGGGTCGAGGGGCCCGGCTTCCCTGGCCTCCTGTAGGAGGCCAGGGACGTCGAGGGGGCGGGTCACCATGACGATCTCCCCGTCCCGACGCGGCCAGGAGGCAGGCGGACGGTCGCGGTAGAGCTCCACGCCGTTCCCCTCGGGGTCCGCCAGGTAAAAGGCCTCCGATACCCCGTGGTCGCTTGCCCCCTCAAAGGGCCAGTTCGCGAGGAGCAGCCGGCGCACCACGCGGGCGAGGGAGGCGCGGTCGGGGAGCAAAAGGGCAAAGTGGTACAGCCCCACGGCACCCAGGGGATGGAGGGGGGAAGAGGGGCTGTGGACCAGGGTCAACTGGAACCGCCGGCCTTCCGGCGCCAACCGGACCTCTTCCCCCCTGCGCCCTACCTCCCGCAGGCCCAGGAGTCCCTCGTAGAACGCCCGCATCCGATCCAGGTTCTGGACCCGGAGAGCGAGGGCCACCAGGGAGGCTTCCGGCGGCATCCGGAAGCGCATCATGGCTCAGTCCCGCGTCCGCACGAGACCCACAAGGAAGGGATTGCTCAGTCGCTCCCTCCGGACGGTGGTGGGCGGGCCGTGTCCGGGATAGAGCACGGTCTCCTCGGGAAGGGTGAGGACCTTGGTGCGGATGGTCTCCATTAAGGTGTCCCAGTCCCCGCCCGGCAGGTCCGTGCGTCCCACGCTTCCCGCGAAGATCACATCCCCCACAAACGCACACCCCGGGCCCACCAGGATCACGTGGCCCGGGGTGTGCCCGGGGGCCGAAAGCACCCGCAGGCTCAGCTCGCCCACCTGGAGGACGTCTCCCTCCTCCAGGAACCCGTCCGGATCCGGAGGGGGATCCACCACCACGCCCAGCAGAAGGGCGGAGGCGCTCGCGTTCCGGATGAGCTCCAGATCCCCGGCGGGCGCGAGGAATCGGGCGCCCGTGGCCTGCTGGAGTGGCCGTACCGCCCCCACATGGTCCCAGTGGCCGTGGGTGGCCACCAGGGTCTCCACCTGGAGGTCGTGGTGGCGCAACAGCTCGAGGATCACGGGGGCGTCGCTTCCAGGATCCACCACCACCGCCCGTCGGGTCTTCTCGTCCCCCAGGAGGTAGCAGTTGGTCCCGATGGGACCTGTCGGAATCTGCTCCAGGATCATGGCTTGAGCACCTGTTGGAATCTGGGAATGCCCCGCGCGGACCGGTCCACCCGCTCCTGAATGTCCAGGAACCGCTCCAGGTAGCGACGGGCCCGGCGCATGTACTCGTAGGTCCGCTCCTGCCAACTGTCCGGTTCTACCACTTCCGCGGGCATGCACAGGAGGCTGTGGGCTCTCTGCAGCCGCAGAACGTATTCGTAGCACGGATAGGGCTTCTCCTGGAACTGGACGGTGCGCGGATCCAGCTGCAGCCCTGCGGCCTGGGCGGCCTCCACGAGCCTCCGGACGGCCTCCTGCATGGGCACAGGACGCACCCCCCGTTCCCTGGGTTCCATCCCACACCTCCGTCTCGGGCCACTCCCTGCAAAGTATAACGTCTCCGGGCACGAGGAGTTTCCGGCCCAGGACGCGAACCCGCCCTCCGTGCATCCGGTGAACCGGACCGGGGACCTTCTTGTCCTCGCGGCCGCGGTGCTATGGGGCACCATGGGGATCGCGGTACGCTGGACGGACGCGGCAGGAGTGGGCGCCTTCGAGGCCTCCGCCTGGCGGGCGGGGATCGCGTTCGTGGGGATGCTGGGAGTGACCTCCCTTACAGGACCCCACCGCTTGCGGGTGCGTGTACGGGACCTCGGCTTCTTCGCCGCGTACGGGTTCGTGAGCATCGCCCTCTTCTTCCTCGCGTACTTCACCGCCATCCGCCTCAGCTCCGTGGCCACCGCGGCCATCCTGCTGTACACCGCACCCGCATGGGTGGCGGTGATCGCACGAGTGGTGCTGGGAGAGCAGCTCGGCGCGCGGAAGGGGACGGCGCTGGGGCTGGCCTTCTGCGGGTGTCTGCTGGTGGTGCGGGCCTACGATCCCACTGCCCTCCGTCTGAACCTCCCCGGAGTCCTGGCCGGGCTCGCCGCGGGACTCACCTACGGGCTGTACAGCATCTTCGGGAAGCTGGGCCTGCGGCGGTACGACCCACGAGCGGTGCTCACCTACGCCTTGGGATTCGGAGCCGTGTTCTTAGTGCTCCTGGGGCTTGCTGCGGGAGTTCCCCTGGAGCGCTTCTCCCCCCACCACGTGATGCGGGCAGCCGGCCCCGTTCTCTACCTGGGGGTGGTTATCACCCTCCTCCCCCAGTGGCTGTACATCACCGGACTGCGGCACGTGCCCGCGAGTCGCGCAAGCCTCGTGGCCACCGTGGAGCCCGTGGTGGCCGCTCTGAGCGGGTACGCGGTGCTGGGGGAAGGCCTGCATCTCCCGCAGATCCTGGGCGGAGCCTTGATCCTTGCCGCGGTCCTCCTGGTCCAAGGCAGGGAGACACCAAGTACCTAGCGGTTCCGCACCCGGGCCCGGATCAGGGCCACCCGACGGGCCGCCTCCTCAAAGCGATCGTCCAGCGGCGCAAGGCCAACCTCCCCGTAGCGGCGGCGGAGGCTCAGCCGGATCAGGTGATCCGCAAACCGCGGGTTTTTGGGGAGTACCGGGCCGTGCAGGTATGTGCCGAAGACCGTCCCGCAGACTGCCCCCTCCGTACCGTCCTGCCCGTTGTTCCCGAACCCCACCACCACCCGCGCGAGGGGCTGGACCCCCGGTCCCAGACGCGTCCGGCCCCCGTGGTTCTCGTATCCTACCAAGGTCCCGATCCCGGGAAGCGTGCACTCCGCCACCACATCGCCCACGAACCGCACGGCCCGGGGACCTGGATGCTCCGTCACCGCGTCCAGCACCCCCACACCCGGCAGGACCTCCCCCTCCGCGGGCCGATACGCGCGCCCCAGAAGCTGATATCCCCCGCACACCCCCAGGATCACCACGCCCCGGGCAGCCGCCGATCGCAGCGCCTCGGCCTTCTGCTGAAGGTCCCGGGAGACGAGGGCTTGCTGGCGATCCTCCCCGCCCCCCAGGAAGATGAGGTCATGCGCCTCCGGGTCCAGGACTTCTCCCAACCGTACGGGGGTGACGCGCACCGCGATCCCCCGCCGCTCTGCCCGCCACCGCAGGCAGAGGAGGTTCCCCCGGTCGCCGTAGAGGTTCAGGAGGTCTGGATAGAGATGCGCGATCCGCAGCTCCACCTCAAGCCTCCCAGAAATCCGGAGCAACGCCCTCCCGCTGCAGGATCCGCCGCAGCTCCAGCATGGCGGTGTAGGTGGGGAGCACGAGCAGGGTTTCCCCTTCGGGGACACCCTGCGCGGCGGTGTGCAGGGCCCTGGCGAGATCCGGCTCCACCACCAGCCGCTCCTCCGGGATCCCCGCGTAGCGGAGCCGCAAAGCCAAGTCCGTGGCCCGGAGGCCGCTGGCAACGATGCGCTTCGGGGAATCCTGCAGCCCCTCGAAGTCCACGTCCCACAACCACGAGACGTCCCGCCCGTCCGCGGTCCGGTCGTGGATAGCCACCAGGAGGGATGCAGGAGGGTGGCGGGCCACCATTCGCAGCAGGGCGTTGAGTCCCGCGGGGTTCTTCGCGAGCAGGATCTCCAGCTCCCTCCCACGCCACCGCAGCCGCTCTGCCCGACCGAAGGCAGGTCGGAAGCCCTTCAGGGCCCGCTCGAGGGCGCCCCCGGAAACGCCCAGGGAAAGCGCGGCTGCGGTGGCCGCGAGCGCGTTGTACACGTTGTACAGGCCCGGAAGAGGAATCCGCACCCGCAGGCATCCCCCGGGCCAGACCACGCTCGCCTCCGTTCCCCGCATCCCGTCCAGGTGGATCGCCTCCGCGTACACCGCGGGATCCGGCCGCCGCACCCCGCACCGCTCGCACCTGTACCGACCAGCGTGGGAGAGGTACACCACCTGGTAGGTGTACGGAGCCCCGCACCGGTAGCAGTACCGGACATCCGCGGCGTCCTCCAGGGTCTCCAGCCCACAACGTTCATCCTCCACCCCGAAAGGCACGGTGGCCTGCGGCAGATCCCGAGCCACCTCCGCCACCTGGGGGTCGTCCGCGTTGAAGCACACGATGGCTTCCGGAAGCCCTTGGAGGGCGGTCCGCCATCGCCGCGCCACCGCCTCCACCTCGCCGTAGCGATCCAGCTGGTCGCGGAAGAGGTTGAGGAGGACCACCACCCGGGGACGGAGGACCGGAAGGAGGAGGGGGAACGCGGCCTCGTCCACCTCAAATACCCCTACATCCCCCTGCACCCGGGCCCGTAGGTCCGCGGCTCCCACCAGGGCGGAGGCAATGCCCGCGGGCAGGTTCGCCCCCGCCCGGTTGTGCACCACACGCAGACCCGCGGCTTGGGCCATCTCCGCTACCAGACGCGCGGTAGTGGTCTTCCCGTTGGTTCCGCTCACCGCCACGATACCCCTCGGGAGCTGGGAGGCGAGGATTTCCACGATCCCAGGGGAAATCCGCCGGGCAAGCCGTCCTGGAAGCGTAGTCCCCCCGCCCCACCGCAGGCCACGGCTCACGTGGGCCGCGGATCTCGCGAGGAGGATGGCGAGGCGCAGGCGTACGGACACTCTCCAGCCCCATCCTACCAGGGATGGGGCTGGGTTCTCAGTATGCCCGGCGAGCACCTACGAAGCGGGCCCGGTAGTAGCCGTCCTGCAGGGAGTCGATCCGCACCCGTCCCCCCGCGGAGGAGGCGTGGATGAAGAAGCCCCCGCCTAGGTAGATCCCTACGTGGGAGGGGCCAGGGCGGTACGTGGTGAAGAAAACAAGATCTCCCGGCTCCGGGGGGGAGACGGGCCTTCCTACCCCGAACATCTCAAAGGAGGTGCGGGGAAGGAAGAGCCCGAACTGCCGGAACACGGCGTAGACGAACCCCGAGCAATCGAACCCGCTGGCGCCCGTACCTCCCCATCGGTACGGCACTCCCAGGAACCGTCGGGCGAAGACCGCCAGCACCGCTCCCCGCGAGGAGGGGGAGGCCGGCCGGAACCGTGGGCCCGCGGGGGGAGAGGCGAGCACCTTCAACCGCTGCCCGATCTGCAGAGGGCCCTCCACCGGGATTCCGTTCAGGGCCGCGAGGCGCTCGGGGGTTGTCCCGTACCGGTGGGCGATGCGCCAAAGGGTGTCCCCGGGCCGCACCTCGTACACGGATCCCTCCGGCCGGGTCGCACTCTCACCCACCCGCCCCGGGATCCGAAGCACCTGCCCGGGCCGGAGCACATCCGGGTCCACAAGCCCGTTGGCCTCCGCCAGGGTTCGCGCGCTGATCCCGAAGCGCGCTGCGATCCGGGTAAGAGTGTCTCCCGGCTGCACGGTGTACAAGGGGCCTTGCGCGAAGGCTCCGGAGGAACCCAGGAGGATGAGGCACAGGGAAGCTAGCGCGGCCATCGCCTTTGGCCAGTGCATCGCCATCCCTCGCTCGGGAGATTTCGGGCCCCACCCATTCGGGCCCATAGACGTTTGCCAAAGTTCGCCCCGAGCAATGGGGGATCCTGCATCAATGGGCCAGACGGGCCATAAAAAGCCATAAAATTTATGAATTTATGAAAGATCAAAGGTTGGGACAGCGGGGGGGGGGATTTTTAAAATTTTTTATGATTCAGGAGCCCGGGTATCGGGGAGAGGGTTCGGCGGGTTAGGCCTGAGAACGGGCCGGGCAAAAGTTGCCCGGCCCGTTCTGGGGGACTCAGTGGAGCGAACGCTTGAAGTCGCTGGGCTTGACGTTTTCGATGAACCGCCGCCACTCCTCCATCTCCTGGTCCTGATCCTCCTCCTTCCGGAGGGGAATGGCGTGGGCGGCGACCTTCTCGTCCACGAAGATGGGGGCGTTCATCCGCAGGGCCAGGGCGATGGCATCGCTGGGCCGGGAGTCGATGGCGTTCTCCTTCCCGTCCCGCACCAGGTGGATCTCCGCGTAGTAGGTCTGGTCCCGGACGTCCGTGACCACCACCCGCTTCACGGAGACGTCCATGCTCTGGAGGATGTTGCGCAGAAGGTCGTGGGTCATGGGGCGGGGCGGTGTGATCCCCTGCAGCTGCAGGGCGATGGCCTGGGCTTCCGCGGGGCCCACCCAGATGGGGAGGGCCAACCGCTCCTCCGCGTCCGTGAGCAGGACCACGGGGTTCATCTGGTGATCCATGGCAACGCCCTTCACCTTCATCCAGATCACGGTTCCCCCCTCCTCCGCGCTTAAGCCATTATACCACCCTACGAAGTCGAGAGCCCTCGCCGGTCGTAGGTGTACACCTTGCCGTTGGCCCGCAGCCGGACCGGGTTCCGCCAGAGGGTGTACACGGACCGGAGGTAGAGGGCGATGCGCTTGGGGTCCAGCTTCTTCCCTTCCTCCACGTGCACCAGGGTGAGGTCCCGGGGACCAGTGGGGTCCTCCACCTCGATGGGGGGATCCCCCTTGTAGAGCTTCTGCTGGATGAGCATCTCCTTGACGGCCCCCACCTCCGTGTTCTTCGTGCGGTCCCGGGGATCGTACACGAACAGGTCCAACCGGTGGACGAGCTCCTGGGTGAGCATCTCGTCGATCAGGCGCACGTCCTCGTAGAACCGGCGCACCTCCAGGGCCTTCTGCCACCCCCAGCTCCGCCGGATGTACTGGAAGAGGGTATAGCCGATCATGTAGGTGGTCGGCCGGCTGCAGATGGAGCTGCTGACCTCCGCCCACTGCCGGGCGCTTACCAGCTCCCGCAGCAGCTCCAGCTCCACGAAAGTGGCCCAGCCCTCGTTGATGATGTGGGTGCGCTGGATGAGATCGAAGTACTCCGCCTCCTGCCGGACCGCCTCCAGGATGTACCGCTCGTGGTCCTGGAGGGGGGCCCGGGCTTCCAGGTAGTAGATGACCCGACGCATGCGCCGGGCGGGATCCCGCTCGAAGGCGTTCACGCTGGTGGCCACAGTGAGGCAGGCATCCAGCAGCCGCTCCACCGTCTCCCGACCGTACTGCTCCTCGAAGGAGCGGAAGGTGCGGGCATGCTGTTCCGCAAGGTTGAGGATGCCCTTGTTGGACTTCCGGAACCAGTGGTTGTTCGCAAAGAAGTCCGCATGTCCGTATACGTGGGCGATGACGCAGAGGTTCTGAAGGTAGGTGTTGGTCCGGCGCAGGAAGGCATAGGAGGGGCGGGTGTTCAGCACCAGCTCCAGGATGCTGAACACCGCCTTCGACTGCTGAGCGTGGATCTCCTTGTAGGCCCCGCCCCAGTACCAGTGCACGAATCGGTTCGGAAGCCCCATACTGGCCACTTCCGCGATCTCCTCGCTGTCCGTGAGGCGGAAGACCACGGGATCGAAGCTCAGGCCCAGGTCCCGGGCGAGCGCCTCCACCCGCGCGATGACCGTTTCGTACTCGCGCATCCTATGGTTCCCCCTTCCCCGTTGAGGTAGGGGATGAACTCCCGCAGGGCCTGTCGGATGGAGTCCAGATCCACCAGGTTCACGAAGGACAGGTTGGGCCGCCGTCGGCTCAGCTCCTGGACGTACTCGCTGAATCCCCCGATGCCCCGGCCACCGGGGTTCACGTGCCCGTAGCTGACCACGTCGAACCGTTCCAGGGCCTCCTCGAACCGCCGCTTCGCGAGCTCGAAATCCCCGCTGCTTGTCTCCCCGTCCGTGAACAGGAACAGGTACTTGTCGTACTCGCTCACCCCCTCCAGCAGTTCCATGGCCTTCTCCAACCCCGCGCTGATGTGGGTTCCCCCGCTGCTCTCCACGGAGAAGAACTCATCCCGGGTCTTCTCCTCCGCCACATCCTGGAACACCACGTACCGCCGGAGGTTGGTGGGGTAGCGACGTTCCAGGGCATACCACAGCAGGAAGATCATCTTCCGGACCAGGGCCAAGTAGTCCCCGCGCATGGAGCCGGAGATGTCCAGCACGTAGATCTCCAGGGAGCGGTGGTTCCGGTCCGCGGCGGGGTCTTCCACGAAGTACCAGCCGTCCAGCCGCAGGTCCACGTCGTACTCCGCCACGCCCCGCTCCCGGATGTTCCGGAGGAGGCTGGTGACCATGGTCTCCTCCAGGTTGAGGTCCGCGGCAAGTCCCCACCGGTCCAGGTCATCCAATTCCGGCAGGTCCTCCGTCTCCACTTCCCCGCCCCGGCTCAGATGGTGCAGGACCGGCAGCTGCAGCTCCTCCAGGAGCACCTCCTGGGCGAGCCGCACGAACTCCTCGAAGTCCAGCTCCACCCGCAGCTCCTTGCCGTGATGATCCCCGCCCAGCAGCCCCCCGACCGCGTACACCTCCTCCCCCCCTTGGCCCCCTGTGCCCTGCGCCTGCCCCGCACCCTGGGCCAGGAACCGTTCCTCCTCCCCGTACCGGAGGGTGGGGAGGTCCAGGGTGGTGATGGAGGTCTTCACCTTCCCGTCGATCACCAGCTCCTTCTGCTGGATGAGCTCGTGGAGGTTTTGCTTCAGGTATTCCCGCAGGAGATGGTCGTGCTTGTGCTCTGCGATCCGCGCCCGGTGAATACGCATGCCTACACGCTCCGCCCGATGATCTTCAGTAGGCTCCGCGCGCATACCTCGCAGTACCCGTACTCCTCCTGAGCGGTGCGGTACAGGGTCTGCAACAAGGCCCGGCTCTGCGGATCCATCTCCTCCGTCTTGTCGTAGAGACGCAGGCAGTTCTTGATCTTGTTGAACACCACCTCGTTGATGGCTCCCCGTAGGTGCTCGTTCTCCGTGTAGGGCAGGTTGATGAGTTCCTCCTTGCGCTCCACAAGCACGTTCTCAAAGGCGAGCCGCCCTTGACGGCTGATCTGACGCTTCGCGATGAGGATCCCCTCCACCTCGTCCAGCAGCTCCTTCTCCCGCTCCGCCAGCGGCTCCCCCAGCACGTGCCGGCTCACGGCATCGAGGTAGTTCCGGTAGAGGTTCTGGCCGTACTCAAAGAACTGAGTGGGCACAATGCGTTCCACGATGAGGGAGATCTTTCCCTGAATGAACTCCATCTTGGTCTCCTCGAACTGACGCAGGAGCTCCTTCAGGTTCAGGTCCTTCATGGACTGGTGCTCGAAGGTACGCTCGATGGCCTCGGAGATGAGCTCGAGATCCAGGCAGGTCTCCGCCTTTGCGTAGGCATATGAGAAGGCGTCTTCGAAGAACCGCGGGCTCAGACCCCGCATTCCTCCGGATTCCTCCCGGGTCTTGAGGGCATAGCGGGCGGCCAGCTCGTACACGTCCTGGGGCGCGTGCTTGCGCTCCCCGCGGCGGCGGTTGGCCCGCTCTACCAGGGTCCGGTAGATCTGCATCTCCCCCGCGAGGTCCATGTTGTACGGGAAGTCGATCTTGTGGATTCGACCCCGCAGGGGCTCCATGATGTCCTCCTGCAGGAAGACGTTGTACTCGGGGTAGTTGGTGTGCCCGATGACCACGAGGTCCACATGCACCGTAGGGAAGTTGGCGAGGTCCACACGCTTGGACTGGATGAGCTCCAGGAGCAAGGACAGCAGCTGCCGGCGGCTCTTGAAGACCTCCGTCCAGTCCAGGATCCCCCGGTTCGCCCAGATGATCTTGCCCTCGAAGTCGTAGGCATCCGGGTCGTAGGTGGAGCCCCGCTCCTTGAGCATGGCGAAGTTGATGTTGCCCACGAAGTTGGTGATGTCCTCCCGACGCAGGTCCGTGGGGGTATGCTTGGCGATCCCCACCTTGTGCCGGGCGGAGATGTAGATCCGCTTCACGGGCACGTGCTCCCATCCCCCGAGCCGGCGGATGAGCCGTTCGCACACGGGGCAGGGCACCGCCTCCTCATGCCAGTACAGGCCGTACTGGTCCAGCACCTCATGGGGAACGAGATCGAAGGGGTGCTGGTGGAAGGGACAGCCCTCCACCGCATACAGAATACCCGCCTCTGTTCGGGAGTACTCCTCCAGCTTCCGCTTCAGCTTGTCCACGGTCATGCTCTTGCCGGATCCCTGCGGACCCACCAACAGGAGCAGCCGGCGCTCCATGGACATGGCGTATCCCCGAAAGTAGCTGACAATGTCCTGGAGCTGCTTGCTCATTCCGTAGATTCCCTCGAAGACCTTCTCCGGCCCGAAGTACTCGATCATGTCCGCGATGTAGTGATGCGTGGTGCGCGTCAGCCGCTCGTCGGACCGCGCCGCCTGCAGGTACTCCCCCACCGTCCGGATCTCCATGGCTTTCCTCAATAGAGCTTCGGCTCCCCCGGCCCCCTTCTTAAACTCTCCAGAACACGCGGGCCCAGACGGAGGGGAAGGACTCCGCTGGGCCCGTTGGGTTTCTCCGACCACCGCGCGCCCGCGGTGGTCCCTCCCACGCCGCCCGGCCGGCGGCTTGCCGCAAGTATACGCAGCCCCCCTTCCCCCTGTCAAAAGGGGAAGGGGGGCGGAATTCCTCTGTTCGTGCCGTGCGTGCGAGCCCGCAAGCGCCTGCAGGACCAGATCCGCAGCCACGGGTGTCGGCCCGGTCCCAGGGCCTCCCTCTGGCCGTGTGCGTCCGAATAATAGAATACAATGATATGATAGAACACAATTGTGAATTCAACTCCGGGAATGGATGGTACGATAGGATCACGCTGGAAACGGTTTCCCCTTTGGAGGTGCACCTTGTCCGACATCCTCCACATGGCCGTTGAGATCGTGAAAACCCAGGCCGCCCAGCGGGAGATGAGCGCGGCGGAGATCGAAGAGTACCTCCAACGGACGGTCCACGCCCTGCAAAGCGCCCTCCACAGCATCGGGACTCCGGAGAAAGCCACCCCTGCTCTGGAGGTCGCGGAGCCGGAGGCCCCGGAGATGGCCCCTGCTGCGCCACGAACCCTCGGGGTCGAGGAGGCCGCGAGGTACCTGGGCCGGACCACGGTGACGGTGTACAAGTACATCCATCAGGGGAGGCTACCTGCCCAGCGGGTGGGGCGGTCGTTTCTGATCCGCCTGGAGGACCTGCAGGCCCTCAAACGGGAGCTGAGACGCACCGGCCGCCGGGGGGGCGGAGGCCGCCGGGCCCAGGTGGCCCGGCCAAAGAGGCGGACGGCTCGGGGGGCCGCGGCAGGCCGCCGTCGGGGAGTCCGGAAGGCCTAGACCTGCGGGGAAGTGGCTGAGCCTGACGAGTGTCCTGTCGGGGGGAGACGATGGAGCTGGCGAGGATCCACGGGTTTCTGTTCTTCCAGGTTCCGCCCGAGGACCGCACGCGGCAGGGGGGCGGGCGAGTGCGGGAAGCCGTCAACCTGGCGGCGGGGCAGGACGGTGTGGTGGCGATCTACACCTACAGCCTGGTGGGTTTCCGGGCGGACGCGGCCTTTGGGGTGTGGATCGCCGCCTCTCGTCCCGAGGCGTATCGGGCCGCGGCCCGGTGCTTCGTGCGCACGGAGCTCCTCCTGCGGGATGCCCTGTGGGGCTTCATCCGGCCTTCTCCGTACACCGGCCGCAGCGGTACCACCATGCGGGTCCCGGGGCCGCGCAAGCAGTACCTCGTGGTCTATCCCTTCACGAAGACCCACGAGTGGTACCAGCTGTCCGTGGAGGTCCGACGCGCCATGATGGCAGAGCATGCCCGGGTGGGACACGCATACGAGGACATCGACCAACTGCTGCTGTACGCCACGGGGCTTGCAGACTGGGAGTTCGTGGTGGCCTACGAGACGGATGATCTGGAGCGGTTCAGCGATCTCGTGGTGGCCATGCGCGGGACCGCGGCCCGGCCGTACACCCTGCGGGACATCCCCATCTACACCGCCCGGTATGGCAGCGTGGACGAGGTGCTGGACGAGGTGTTCGGCCCGTGACGGATCCGTACCGGGTCCTCCTCGACCTGCTGGAGGAGAACCGGGTCATGACCCTGGCCACCGTGGGACCCGAGGGGCCCTGGGCCGCGCCCGTACTGTATGCGTGGGAGCTGGTGGATCGTCCCCTCCTCTATTTCATGTCCCGAGTGCAGACCCGCCACGCCCAGGACATCCTCCGCACCGCTCAGGTGGCCGCGGCCATCTACCCGCCCCAGACCCGGCCCCTGCGGGGTATCCAGCTGAGCGGTGTCGCTCAGCTACTCCGCGGTCCGGAGGCCGAAGAGGCCATCGCGCACTACCTTACCCGCTTCCCCTCCGCCCGGGGACGGTTTGCCGTGGCGGAGGTGATTGCGGAACGGTCCGACATCCGGTTCTTCCGGATTGTCCCGCAACGGGTCTTCGTCCTGTCCGAAGAACACTTCGGATGGGGCGTGCGGCGGGAGGTCCTCCTCGAGCCGGAGCACGTCGCGGAGTGGGTTTCCGGGCAGGCCCGCTGACCGGTGGGAGCCCTGGTGTTCCTCCACGTCCTGGCCGCGGCTACGTGGGTTGGCGGGAACGTGCTCCTCTTCCTGGCCGCACCCCGCCTCCGCCGCGAGGATCCCGGGGCCTTCCGGGCGTTAGGGCGGGTCTTCCGCACGGTCTCCTGGGCTGCGGTGGTGGTGCTGGTGCTTACGGGACTGTGGTTTTTGGCCACGGGATGGGATCCCCGTGGGGGCATCCTTGCGGTGAAGCTCCCCCTGGTGGCCACGGCCATCGCCCTCAAAGCTGTCCACGACCTCTGGATCGCGCCCCGGGTCGCGCACCGGCGCGGTCGGTTCGTCCCCCTCGCCACCTGGATCGGCCGCGCGAACCTCGCCCTGCAGATCTCCATCCTGTACCTCTCCACCCGGCTGGTGCGATGAGGGACCGGATCCTTCGAGCCGCCCGGGGAGAGCCCGTAGACACCACGCCCGTGTGGTTCATGCGGCAGGCGGGCCGCTACCTCCCCGAGTACCGAGCCCTCCGGCGAAGGTACCCCATGCGGGAGCTCCTCCGGGACCCTGAACTGGCCGCGGAGATCACCCTCATGCCCCTGCGCCGCCTGGACGTGGACGCCGCCATCCTCTACAGCGACCTCCTGGTGCCCCTGTGGGGTATGGGGCTGGACTTCTACTTGGAGGAGGGGAAGGGACCCGTGGTGCGGGTGGAGGTGGAGCGTCTAGCGCACCTCCCGGAACTCGATCCGGATCGGATCCGTTTCACCTTCGAGGCCATCCGGCTGGTGCGCTCCGCCCTTGACCGGCCCCTCATCGGGTTCGCCGGCGCCCCCTTCACGGTGGCCGCCTACCTTCTGGAGGGACAGACGAGTCGCGACTGGCCCCGAACCCGGACCTTCCTCCACCGAAACCCGGAGCTGTGGCACCGGCTCCTGGATACCCTGGCCCGCAATCTCGGTCGGTACCTCCGGGCCCAGGTGGAGGCAGGGGTACAGCTCGTGCAGGTCTTCGACTCGTGGGTGGGGGCACTCTCCCCCGAGGATTTCGTGGTCAGCGTCCGACCCCACCTCGTGGCCATGCTGGAGGCAGTAGGCCCCACCGTTCCCCGCATCTACTTCTCCACGGGGAGTTCCCACCTGCTCGCGCACTTTGTGGACCTCCCCGCGGAGGTGCTCGGGGTGGACTGGCGGGTGCGTTTACGGGATGCCTCAGCCCAATCCGGAAAGTCGGTGGTGCAGGGCAACCTGGACCCGACCCTGTTGCTGGGAACCGAGGCGCATCTGCTCTCCCGCACGGGCGCCATCCTGGAAGAGGGGAAGCGCCTGGCGGGGCACATCTTCAATCTGGGACACGGGGTCCCACCGGAGACGGATCCCGGGAAGCTGGCGATGGTGGTGCACTTCGTACACGAGCGGGGCAGAAGGGAGGGAAAGGATGGGGCGGGCTGACCCCATCGGGGTGTTGCTCATGGCGTACGGTACTCCGCGCAACCTGGAGGAGGTGGAGGCGTACTTCACCCACATCCGGAGGGGAAGGCGGCCTTCGGATGCGGAGCTGGAGGACCTCCGGGAGCGCTACCTCCGGATCGGCGGGGCCTCTCCGCTGCGGGCCATCACGGAGACTCAGGCGACGGCCCTTCAGGCATCCCTGGATCGCCGCTCCCCAGGCCGGTTCCGGGTATACCTGGCCATGAAGCACGCGGACCCCTTCATCCCTGAGGTGACGCGCCGCATGCTCCAGGATGGCGTGCGGGAGATCGTGGCACTGGTGCTGGCGCCTCATGAGTCCCGCATGATCGTGGACGAGTACCTGGAGTACGCGACACCCGTCCTCGCGCAGTACCCGGAGGCGACGTTGCGGGCCGTGCGCACCTGGCACCTCAACCCCCGCTACCTGGGTGCCCTGGCGCGGCGCATCCGCAAGGCCCTGGTGGAACTCGCGGACCCGGTCGCGGTGGTCTTCACCGCCCATAGCCTACCCGAACGCATCCTCGAGTGGGATGACCCGTACCCGAGGCGGCTGCAGGAGACCTGCGAGGCGCTGGCCGCCCGGGTGGGGCTCTGGCGGTGGCGGTTCGCGTACCAGAGCGCAGGCCACGGCGGAATCCCGTGGCTGGGCCCGGACATCCTGGAGATCCTCCCGGAGGTCCGCGCGGAGGGAGCCACGGCAGTACTGGTGGTCCCCATCGGGTTCGTGGCGGATAACCTCGAGATCCTGTACGATCTCGATATCGAGGCCGCCCAGCGCGCCCGGGAGCTGGGCTTGGAGTTCCGGCGCACGGAGTCCCTGAACGCGGACGAGGAGTTCCTCGAGGGACTCGCGGACGAGGTAGAGCGGGCGGCCGGAACGCGGGGTGAGCAGGGCGCTTGGGGAAAGCACCCAGGAGGTGGACCATGAGACCGGTCCTGGGCCTGCACCACATCACCTGTATTTCCGGTCCCGCCCAGGAGAACGTGGACTTTTACGCGGGGGTGCTGGGGATGCGCCTGGTGAAGCGCAGCGTGAACCAGGACGACCCCGGGACCTATCACCTCTTCTACGCGGACGCGGAGGGCCACCCGGGAACGGAACTCACCTTCTTCCCGTGGGCCCACATGCCCCCGGGAAGGCTGGGAACAGGGCTTGTGGTGGAGGTGGCTCTCGCCGTTCCCCGCGGGAGCCTCCGGTACTGGGGGGAGCGGTTGGAGCGATACGGGGTGCGTACGGAGCCACGTGAGGTCCGGTTCGGAGAACCCGTCCTGCCCTTTACGGATCCCCACGGGCTGCGGCTTGCGCTGGTGGAGGCGGAGGATCGCCCGTTTACGCCCTGGGAAGGAAGCCCGGTCCCGCCCGAGCACCAGATCCGGGGCCTGCATGCTGCCCGGATGTGGGTGCAGCGGAGGCGGCCCACCGCCCAGTTCCTCGAGGACATCCTGGGCCTCGACCACGTGGCGGAGGAGGATGGGTGGCACCGGTACAGGGTGGCAGGAGGTGGGTCAGGCGGCCTCTTGGATGTCCAGGAGCGGCCGTGGGAGGGCCGTGGACGGTGGGGCGTGGGTACGGTGCACCACCTGGCCTGGCGGGTGGCGGACGAGGACCACCAGCAGGAGGTGCGACGGCGGGTACTCCTGGCGGGCCTCCGCCCCACTCCCGCCATCGACCGGTTCTGGTTCCAGTCCGTGTACTTCTCCGAGCCCGGCGGGGTGCTGTACGAACTTGCTACGGATGGTCCGGGCTTCGCGGTGGACGAGGATCCTGAACACCTGGGCGAGCGGCTGGTGCTGCCGCCCTGGCTGGAGCCCTACCGGGCGGAGATCGAGGCGGTGCTGCCGAAACTCATCTACCCACCCGCGCCGGAGCCCGTAAAGGCCCCGTGACCCGGAAGCGCTTCGAGCGCCTCGTGGAGGAGGTCCTCCGCACCCTCCCGCCTGAATTTCGGCGGGCCCTGGAGAACGTACACGTGGTGGTGGAGGACGAACCCACGCCCGAGCAACTGGCTTCCGTGGGACTGAGGCCTGGAGACCTGCTCTTCGGCCTGTACGAGGGGACTCCACTCCCCGAGCGGGGACTGGAGCCACCGCTCGTGCCGGACCGCATCACGGTGTTCCTGCGGCCACTCGTGGCGGCGTGCGAGACGGAGGAGGAGCTGCGGGAGGAGATCCGGCGCACGGTGCTCCACGAGCTCGCCCACTACTTCGGGCTGGATGAGGATCGACTGGAGGAGCTGGGGTACGGGTAGCGATGGCGTTCCTGGACCGCCTGCAGCACGGACCGCCCATCCTGGCGGACGGGGCCATGGGGACCATGCTCTTGGCCGCGGGCCTGCCTCCCGGGAGGGCACAAGAGGCCTGGGTTCTGGAACGTCCGGAGGCCATCGCCGCCGTGCACCGGGCCTACGTGGAGGCGGGCGCGGAGCTGGTCCTCACGTGCACGTTCGGGGCAAACCGGGCGCGGCTGCAACGCCTGGGACTGCAAGACCGGGTGGTAAGGAGGTCAAGCCGGGCCCGTTTACGACGCCACCCCCCAGCAACTTGCGGAGTTCGCCCGCGGGGCCCTCACCCTCGGGGTGCGCGTCCTCGGCGGCTGCTGCAGCACCACGCCCGAGCACATCCGGGCCATGGCCCGCGCGGTGCACGGAGGGCGCTAAGCCCGCCGCGCCAGGACCTCCCGGACGGTAACGGGCCGGCGCGGGGTCTGGGCATCCAGCACCGCGATGGCCGCCATGTTGACCACGTCCGAGATCTCCGCGCCACGGCTCAGCACGTGCACGGGTTTCGCCATCCCCATGAGGATGGGGCCCACCGCCACGGCTCCCCCGAGCCGCTGCACCAGCTTGTAGGCCACGTTTGCGGCCTCCAGGCTCGGAAACACCAGCACGTTCGCCTCCCCCACCAGGGTGGAGAAGGGGTAGTCCTCCGCCCGCAGCTCGGGCGACAGCGCCACGTCCGCCATCATCTCGCCGTCCACCATGAGGTCCGGCCGGCAACGCTTCACCAGATCCGTGGCCTGCGCCACCTTCTCAGACCGGGGGTGGCGGGTGGAGCCGAAGTTGGAAAAGGAGATCATGGCCACCCGGGGCTCCAGGTCGAACTCCCGGGCCTTGTCCGCGGCCATGATGGCGATCTCCGCCAGCTCCTCCGCGGTGGGGTCGATGTTCACCGTGGGATCCGCAAACAGGTACGCCCGACCCTCGAGGATCATGAGGTACAGGCCCGCCACCCGGCTCACGCCCGGTGCCGGGCCGATCACCTGCAGGGCGGGGCGGATCACGTCCGGGTAGTGGTAGGTGAGGCCGGCCACAAACCCGTCCGCGTCGCCCCGGCGCACCATCATGGCCCCGAAGTAGTTGGGCTGGCGCATCAGGGCCCGGGCCTCCCGCAGGGTCACCCCCTTGCGCTGCCGCAGCCGGTACAGCGTCTCCGCGTACTCCGCAAACCCGGGAAAGCGCTCTGGGTTCACCACCTCCAGGGGGGTCGTAATCCGCAGTTCCTCCATCCGTGCCCGCACCACCTCCTCCCGGCCCAGGAGCACGGGGTGCGCCATCTTCTCCTGGACCAGGATGGCCGCGGCCCGCAGGATCTTAGGCTCCTCGCCCTCGCTGAACACGATGCGCTTGGGCTGCTGCCGGGCCTTGTGATACACGATCCCCAGCACCTCCCGGCCTCGCAGGAGGCGACGGGCCAGCTCCTCCCGGTACGCCTCCAGATCCACGGGCCGACGGGCCACCCCCGTGCGCATGGCTGCCCCCGCCACCGCGGGCGCCACCCAGAGGGCCACCCGGGGATCCAAGGGTTTGGGGATGAGGTAGTCGGGCCCGAACTCCAGGTGCCCAAGCCCGTAGGCCCGCAGGACGGAGTCCGGCACGTCCTGCTTGGCGAGCTCCGCGAGGGCCCGACACGCGGCCAGTTTCATCTCCTCGTTGATGGCCCGAGCCCGTACGTCCAGGGCTCCCCGGAAGATGAAGGGAAATCCTAGGACGTTGTTCACCTGGTTCGGGTAATCCGAACGGCCCGTGGCCACGATGGCGTCTGGTCGCGCGGCGCGGGCTTCTTCGTAGGGGATCTCGGGATCCGGGTTCGCCAGGGCGAAGACGATGGGCCGGCTAGCCATGGACCGAACCATCTCCCGCGTCACGATGCCAGGCGCGGAGAGCCCTACGAACACGTCCGCGCCCACCATGGCCTCTGCCAGGGTCCGGGCTGAGGTATCCGCGGCGAACCGCTCCTTGTACGGGTTCATGCCCTCCGCCCGCCCCCGGTACACCACGCCCTTGGTGTCCACCAGCACCATCTGCTCCCGCCGCATCCCCAGCAGCAGGAAGAACTCCGCGCACGCGATGGCGGAGGCCCCCGCCCCGCTGATGACCACCCGGATCTCGGCGATGTGTTTCCCCACCAGTTCCAGGGCGTTCAGCAGAGCTGCCCCCACGATGATGGCGGTCCCGTGCTGGTCGTCGTGGAACACGGGGATGTCCAGCTCCTCCCGCAGGCGCCGCTCGATCCAGAAGCAGTCCGGCGCCCGGATGTCCTCCAGGTTGATCCCCCCGAAGGTAGGGGCGATGGCCCGGACGATCCGGACGAACTCCTCCGGATCCGCGGCGTCCACCTCGATGTCGAAGACGTCCACGTCCGCGAACCGCTTGAAGAGCACCGCCTTTCCTTCCATCACGGGCTTGCTGGCGAGCGCTCCCACGTTACCCAGGCCCAGGACCGCGGTCCCGTTGGAGACCACCGCCACCAGGTTCCCCTTGGCCGTGTACCGGTAGGCGTCCAGGGGGGTTCGGTAGATCTCCCGCACGGGCTCCGCCACACCCGGGGTATAGGCCAGGGAGAGGTCCTGTTGCGTGACGAAGGGCTTCGTGATCTGGATGGCCAGCTTGCCGGGCCGACCGCGCTCGTGGTATTCGAGGGCTTCCTCCCGCAGGGCCATGGCTCCACCTCACCGTATCGTCTCTCCCACCGTCCACCGTCCTCTGTCCCACGCCCCGCCGTACCCGCGACCGCATTCCCTTCGCCGAAGCCCCACCCTCCTCCTCCACTCCGGGAGGCCGTGCTCAAGGAGGCCGTGGGCGCCAACCTGGAGATAAAGGTGTGCAACTAGACCAGCTCGCCCGGCTGCTCGGGCCGGCTACCTGTCCAACCGGGCCTCAGGTGGGCCATGCCAGGGCCAGCGCCGGGATGGCTCGCACCGTAGTACACCCTAGGGGAGCTCCACCTCGATCCCGCCTGCTCCGCTCACCCGCACGATCCCCACGCCCGCCCGGTTCCGGAGTGGAATAGCATAAGTGCCGTCCGGCCTTCCGAAGGCGTCGAAGGTGACGGTGACGTCGGAGGTGGGCGCAAGACCCCGGGGAAGCTCGCCCCGGTGGTCGAACCCTCCACCGTTCCGCCGCACCCAGTACGTGGCACTTCCCGCGGTGAGGGCCACGGTGTAGGGCTTGCGCTCGGCCTTGGCCCGCTCCTGGGCCTCCCGGAGGTCGGTGGCGAGCTGCTCCGTGCCATAGCGGAGATCCTGCAGGGCGAGGCTGCGTTGCCAGTGCGGAAGGGCCAACCCCAGCACGATGGCCACGAGGGCGAGGACCACCACCATCTCCAGCAGGCTCAGACCGCGGTCGGAGCGGATCACGGCGGGGAGAGCTCCTGCCAGCGGGGTTTTTGACCCGCGATGCCCTGGGCCTGGATCGCGGAGAGGGTGGTGGTGGGGAAGTAGGGAGGCGCAAAGCCCCGGCCCAGCCTCCGGTCGAATCGATAGTTGTCCGCGTACCCGCTCACGAGCCGGCCGCCCGAGTCCGCGCACCCGGAAACACCCGCGTACTCCGAGATGAGCCCTCCCAGGAGGTTCAACTTGCCCTGGGCGGGCCTCCCGCACAGGCCTTCTACGACCTGCTCGCTCCTGACCCCGTCGTCCACGCCCGGCTGCCCCGCCATGAGGACCCCGTGGATCACGAGGTCGTTCGGGGTTCCGGTAGGGATCCGAATCCTCCCCCGCGGTGCGTAGAGCCCCAGAATGTTCGTGGGGTTGTCCGATGGGTCGGAGATGTTGGGCGGCCGCTCGTACCGCAGGTGGTTCACGAGGTACACGTCCCCCCGGGCGGCGATCATCACCTGCTCCCGCTCCTCCACCTGGCCTGAGAGGCCATTCCCCGAACCGGTCCCGATCCTCCCGTGCACGTAGATCACGGTTGCGTTCGGGAAGAGATCACTCCCCTGGAATCCCTTGGGGACGCCCTGGAAGGTGACGGTCCGGGGGCCCGCAGCGGTACCCCCGCTGGGACAGCCCCCTCCGGTGCCTCCTTCCCTTCCCGGCCATCGACTGTCCTGCACAGTGGTTCGGTTGTTGGTCCGATCCACGGTGACCGTGACCGTGCGGCTGCCCCGCCGGAACTCATAGACGGCGAGGTTGTTGTCCGGACCTCCCACCCGGAGTGTCAGGCTGTCCAGGTCCCCCTGCACGTAAATCCCACCGAGGAGCCGCTCGCCATCCTCGGAGATACAGTCTCCGTCGTCCTCTACGGGCAGGTAGATCCCATCCGGCACCGAGCTACTGGTGTTTCGCAGCTCCGGGATGCGCTCCCGAACGGCCAGGTTCCACTGAGCATCGCCCCAGGAGTTGGGACTCCGATCCTCCGGATCAAGCCCCAGACTCACGGCCCGCTGGGCGATGGCGTCCCTGTCCGTGGCCCTTCCGGCCGGGTCCAAGGGCACCACGATGGGATCGATGCTCGGGGTGCTGGGATCGGCATCGAACCCCCGGGTGAAGTTCGCCGGCGGATTGTCCTGGTCGTCCGCATAGTTGGTGGGCGTGCAATCGGGGAGTACGGGGGCGGCTCTCCGCTGTCCGCCGACCACCCACTCGTTGGCCTCCAGCTCCGTCTCCACCGGGCCGGACCCCGAGATGCGCCGGAACCCCGCTCGGGTGCTGGTACTGGTAAGTCGCGTGGCCTGGATGCGGCCGGGGTCGCAGGGACTGGACGTGTCCGGAGATCCGAACTTGGGGAAGCCCCAGAACCAGAACTGTCCGTTGGTGTGGACCGGGCCGTCGTAGCTCTCCTCGTGGCCGAAATAGACCCGTGTTCCGTCGCTGAGACTGAAAACGTGGGTAAACACCAGCCACTGGGCAAAGCTTTGATTCCCCACAACCGCCCGCAGCCGGCCACCCAGGCTGACCCGCCTGCGGAACTGCGGGTCCACGTAGCCCTCCGCCACAACCCGGTACTCCAGGGGGATGAGGTACGTGGTGGCCGATGTCCGGTGAACCGGGCACTCGTTCCCCTCGTCCGGAGGAGCCTCCTGATCCCGGCAGGAACCCGGTGCGATCTTCGAAGGACTGAGGAGCACCACCACGGCCCGGTACCGGCCCTGCCCGAGCGGGTTGGGAGGGGCGGGATCCGATACGCCTCCGGGAGGTGGGAGCAGCACGGTGTGCTCAGGAGGCGTCCCGGAGCCGCTTGTGAGGAACTCCAGCTTGAGGTGGGGTGTGGCACGCCGCCAGTTTACCCGGAAAGCCACCCAGGAGGTGGAGGAATCCGCGGCCACGCCCAGCGGCGTGCCGTCTAGACGCACCTTCGTGAGGAACTCCAGGGGGCTTTGCCGGAGAAACCAATTCTGCAGCTCACCGGGGCTCGCGCTCAGACTCGCTTTGTCCGTGGGGTCCGCGTTGACCACGGCCATGAGGGCCGCCCGGGCAGCCCAGGCTCCGCCCTCCGCGATGGCCAAGCTCTGGGCGCCCCGATACCGTACCCGGCTGATCCCTCCCTCCTGCCCGCTGAGGTACAGGAGCAACCCCCCCAGCAGGGTCAGGACCAGGATCACCACCAGCACGGAGATCAGGGCCACACCCCCCTCATCCCTGCGGATCATCTCTCTCCCCTCACGGACACGAGGTCTCGAACTGCCGCAACGCCACATCGCCTATGAGCTCCCGCTCCACCGCGGGGGTCCCCATGCGCGTCTCCACCATCATCCGGATCCGGATCCGGATCTGGGCCACGCTCCCCGGATCCACGGCCGGCTCCCCCAAGGGGGTGTAGTACTCCAGGGCGAAGGTGGGGCCAGCTCCGCCGGCCGGGAGCCTCGCCAGAACCTCCGGGGCCCCGAAGGGTTCCGACCCCTCGGCATCGGGATCCTCCGCACGGGTGATGGCCCGGTTTGCCGGATCGTAGGCGAACCGCACGTAATAGGACGTGCCGGTGCGGGGACTGCTCGGAACGCAAAGGGCCACGGAGTCCGCGGTGGGTGTGGGGGAAGGGAGCACCCTCGCCGCCCACCGCGCCTCGTCCACGATCCCGTCCAGGGCCGCCCGCACCTGGGTCTGGGCGCGGAGCATGGCCCCCGTGTCCCGGGCCGCGGTGACCCCGGCCCCCACGAGGGCGTAGATCCCCAGGGTCACCAGGGCCAGCAGGGTCAGGGCCAGGAGCAACTCCAGGAGGCTCAGGCCTCTGGAATCCCAAAGGCGATGGTAGGTCAGGACTTTACTGGTCATCGCACGCGGTCACCAGCTCCACAAGCGGCTGATCATCCGGAGCCCCCGACCGCCACACCCGTACCCTGGGGAACACGATGGAGAGATCCGATTCAGGGGGAAGCGGGGTGACCTCCACGTCGAACCGGTAGGGGCCGATGTTGGCGACGCGGTGGTAGGGGGTTGGAAGGGGGATGGGGGTCCGCGGGAGCGCGGTCCAGTTCACCCCTTGGTCGCAGCCGGGTGTCGGGCAGCAGTTCACGCTCGCCCGGACCTGCTCCAGCACCTGGTTCGCGATGGTGGTGGCGGCCGCCAGCTCGTTGGCCCGGGAGGTGAACCGCATGCCCGCGAGGAAGGTGTACATGAGGAACACGGCCACCAGCCCGAACAGCACGATGGCCACGAGGATCTCCACCAGGGTGAGCCCCCGCTCCCCAGCCGGGAGCTGGACTGCCCGCCTTCTCCAGCCGCCGCACATCGCCGCACCCGTAATGACACAAAAACCCGGCTTTTTGGTCTGGCCGGATTCGCCACTGGCTCCGGACGGCACCAGGCGACCAGGTCCGCACCGCCCTTCCTCGCCTCCAGACCTGCCCCACTGGGTAGTGGAGCAACTTCTATGCCACCTTACTTTACTCTCCCGACCCTCCAGGGTCCCTTGCCCCTCGCCCTTTAATATGCCCTGAGTGGGAGGCTTCCAGCGCACGGTCCCCCATCGGTTGCGAAAATTCCTCCGATTGAAGGATGGCCGCTCCGGCCTGAGGTTGATTTAGTCAGGGTAATCCAAGCGGGAGGTGCGGCCCGTGCGCAGGTGGCTTTTCTTCGGCCTCGGGCTTGGGGTTGTGGCAGGGGCGATCTTCATCTCCGCGGTGGAGGTCTCGGCCGCCATCGTGGCCCGGGGGATCCCGGTGGTATCCCTCGGGTCCAGCACCCCGGCGGTTCCCAACTGCCCCACCCTCGAAGGGAGCGTGTGCTACGACCCCTCCACGGGCCGGATCGGCTTCTACATCCCCCTCAACCCCGCCTACAACGGGATCTACGGGGTCACTCCGGTGCCTTCCTCGTTCCCTCACTTCACCGCCGGGACGATCCCCGACGCCCGCTCGGGCTCCTTCTCCAACCCAGATGCCCTTCGGATGTTCCTGCTTTTCTCACCCGTGGGGATTCCCGTGGGCTCCGCGACCCTGACCTTCCGGTTCGAGGACCTGGACCTCACAGGGGCCAACGACCCCTCAAGGTTCTTCGAGAGGATCGCCTTCTACGACGCCTCGGGGTCTCCCCTCTCGGGCCCCATCCACCTGATGGGCAGTGGCTGTACACCCCTCCCCTGCACCATCACGGGCGACGCGAACCAGCAGACCATCACCTTCTCCGACTCGCCCCAGCTGCGGGCCCTGCTGACCGGGGATCCCTTCTTCGTGGAGCTCCGATTCGGGAGCCACGCAGACGGAAAAAAGAAAGAGGTATTCGTCAACACCCCGGAGTTCCTCTGGGCCACCCTGCAGACCGAACGTCTCCCGCCCCCGCAGGTCCCGGAGCCGCCGGGCGTGCTCCTGTGGGGTACGGCCCTCGTCATGACGGCGTGGGGGAGGCGGAGAGGGATGTTGTGATCCCGCTCCGGGCGGTCTTCACTCCCCTAACCGCTCCGCCAACAGCTCCACCACCGCCCGGGCGATCTCCTCCTTTCCCACCGCCACCCGCAGCACCTTGCCCTCCGGCCCCACGAAGTAGCCCCGGTGCTCTCCCCGCTCGATTTCTGAAAGATCATTGGCCACCATGACATCCGCGCGGTTGTGGATCAGGGACTCATGGGCGATCCGCACGAGCTCCTCCGGGTCCTTGCCGACCTCCATCTTGAACCCCACCAGGAACGTCCGCGGACAGAGCTCCTTCACGAGCCGGATGGCCTTGGGGGTGGGCACGAGCCGCACCACCCACTCCTCCTCCGAGGAGACCTTCTCCCGGCGCACCTCCGCGGGCGCGAAGTCCAGCACGGCCATGGGGTGCACCACCGCGTCGTAGCCCGTGGGGAGCTCGGTCCGGAACACCTGGATGAGATCCTGCACGGTCTCCACGGGAATGAGCCGGAGAGAGTCGCGGGCCCGGGCCCGGGGCTGCGGGATCTGGGAGCCGCGGCCGTACACGTAGGTGACCCGGGCGCCCGCCTGCACCGCGAGCTCCGCGATGAGCGCCCCCGTGCGGCCGCTCGCCTTGTTGCTGAGGTACCGTACGGCATCGAGGGGTGCCCGGGTGGGGCCGGAGGTGACGAGGATGCGTTTCCCGGCTAGGGCCATCGGCATCTCCTCCGCGGGATCTCATCACGGCACCATCATAGGCCTCCAGAGGTCTTCTGGAACCATTCCCGATCCTCACGGTGCACCCGTAGCTCTCAGGGCCTCCTGAAGCTCCTCCCGCACCGCAGGGTCCTCCTCCACCTCCAGCCGCGCCCGCAGCGCGGCCTCCGCCTCCGGTCCGCGGATCCGTCCCAGGGCCCACGCCGCGTGTCCCCGCACGATGGGATCCGCGTCCCTAAGGGCTTCGACGAGAGCGGGGACCGCCCGCGGATCCCGGAGGTTGCCGAGGGCCACGGCCGCGTTGCGCCGGAGTCCCTGGCGCTTGGCCCGCCGGAGGGCGCTTCCCCGGAACCGTTCCAGGTAGGTCTCTTCATCCAGGTGCAGGAGTTCGATGAGGTCGGGGTACGCCACGTCCCGGCGTGGCGCGAACTCCGCGTGCAGGCCTGTTTTGACGAGGACGTTGTGGGGACAGACCTCCTGGCAGATGTCGCATCCGAACACCCACGTGCCGAGGAGGGGGCGCAGTTCTCTCGGAATCCAGCCCCGGTGTTCGATGGTGAGGTAGCTGATGCACCGCCGGGCATCCACCACGTACGGGGCCACGATGGCGCCCGTGGGGCACCGGTCCAGGCAGATGCGGCAGGCCCCGCAGCTGCCCTGAGCGGGCGGATCCGGCTCCAGCGCCAGGTCCGTGAAGACCTCGCCCAGGAATACGTACGAGCCGTGGCCCGTGCGGGTGAGGATCAGGGTGTTCTTACCGAACCAGCCGATCCCCGCCCGCTGGGCCCACGCACGGTCCAGGGTGGGGCCCGTGTCTACATACGGACGGGCCAGGCGGGCACCATGGCTCCGGAGATCCGCGCACAGCTGCCGCAGCCTGCGCTCCAGCACCCGGTGGTAGTCCTCGCCCCAGGCATAGCAGGAGACGCGGCCGCGGAGTCGATCGTCCTCGGGTTCTGAAGCATCCCATCGGTACGCCAGCCCCACCACGATCACGGACCGAACCCCCGCGAGGAACCGAGCGGGATCCACGGCCCGGTCCACATGTTGGGCCACGTACGCCATGGTGCCGTGCATTCCCTGTGCGAGCCAGCGCCGCAGGCGCTCCGCATGCTCTGCCAGGGGCTCCGCCCGGGCAATCCCCACGAGATCAAATCCCAGCTCCCGGGCCCGGGTCTTGACCCACGCGGAGGTCACGGGAGGGGCGAGGGCGGACACGAATCCTCCCTTAGACCTTTCTTCCCATCTGGATGGCCTCCGCGGCCATCCCCAGCTCCCGCCGCTTGCAGGCCAATCCCTTCGGAGTATAGCCTAGGTCTCCCCGAGCATGTACCTTCGGGCGAAGTTCACCACCACGGGGATCTCGAAGCGCTCTCCCCGGTAGGCCCGCACCGCGTAGGCCACGGACAGCAGCACCCACGCCACGAGGAATACCAGGCCTGCCAGGAACCGGATCACGGCGCCGAGCAGGGGAATGATCCAAAAAAGGACCGTCGCCACGTTCAGGCCCACCCAGAGCACGAACCATCCGATGCCCCAGAACAGGGCCTGCTAGCCGTGGTAGCGCAAAAAGGGGTCTTTCTTCATCTCCGTGAGGACCACCACACCATTCGCCCCCGGTGCCCCTGTCCCTGCAAAACCCTCCGGGCGGGGCCATGGCCCCGCCCGGAGGTGCTCCGGAAGTCCTGCGGGGTGCTTACTTCACCTCCACGGGCACCTTCCGCGGACGCGCGGCCTCCGCCACGGGCAAGGAGATCTCCAGCACCCCATGCTGGTACCGCGCGTTCACCTGGTCGGTCTTCACCTCCGCCGGCAGGTTCACGGTCCGCTCGAAGGGCCCGTAGTTCACCTCGCAGAAGAGGTAGTCCTCCTGCGGGATGTCCATCTCCAGCTTCCGCTCGCCCCGCACCGTCAGCACGTTCCCCGTGACGGAGACGTCCACGGTCTTGGGATCCACCCCGGGAAGGAAGAACCGCAGGATCAGGTGATCCTTGTGGTAGAAGGCCTCCAGGGGCGGAACCCAGGAAGCGGCGCGGGTTGCGGGCGCAAGCTGGGCGGAGCCGAAGAAGCGGTCGAAGAGGTTGCTGATCTCACGCTGGATGGCGCGGATCTCCTCGAAGGGATCCCACCGGCTCCAACGGGTGAGCATCTCCACCACCTCCCGAGCTCTGGAGTTCGGACGCCCCTCCCAGGTCTTCGGAGGAACCCGCGTCCAGCCCTACTTATAGCGCGGGGTCTGCCGGTTTGTCAAGTAGTTTACCTTGACAATCGGCTTGATGAACCGAGGGAGCCTCCGCCCATCGGAAGGCCACCACGTGGAAGGTGCTCAGACGGTGGTTGCCGCTGGGGAGCCACTCCACCTGGATGGGGTGGGCGAAGTCCGGCTGTATCCGGCCGTGCTGCAGCCAGTACCGGGCATGCGGGTCGCCGAGGATGGAGGGGTTGGCCTTCGCCACGAGGACCAGGGGCCGGTCCACCAGGTGCACCTCCTCGAGCTCCGGGATCTCCCGCAGGGCCCGGAGCACGCGGTCCGCGACCTCCCGCGGGGGATGCGGCCGCAGGTTCACCAGTCCGATGTTCCGCGCCAGCGGTCCGATGACCTTCACGTTCGCGAGCGCAGCTGGAAAGCCGCACTCCCGCACCGCCTCCAGGACCACCTCGTTGGCCCGTGCCACGGCCCGGCCGTGGTAGTCGGGGTTTACAAGGGGTTTCAGGAGGTGCTTGAGTTTGCAGCCCTCCCGTCCCGGGTTCTCCCCGATCTTGGTCTGCGGCGGGTCGATCCCCAGCTCCCGGGCGAGCGCCCGGATCTGGGGTTTGTCGAGGTCCAACAGCGGCGCATAGATTCCGTTACAGAGCTTTACACCCATCTTGCCCCAGGTATCAGAGCGGTTGGCGCCCGTGAGCACGAGCCGTCCCCGGGAGGCAGCCTTTACAAGTCCCAACTTGATCTCCCGGGTGCAGCGGTTACAGGCGGGGCCGGAACGCATCATGCGGTCCTGCAGGGCCTGGCCCAGCAGGCACCGCTGCTGCAGGCCAAGCCGTTCCGCCATCTCCAGCACGATCTCGTTGCCCCGGCGGTAGGCGTACTGCCCCATGTTCACGGTGACGAGCAGAACTTTCTCGGGACCTAGGGCCTCCTTGGCGAGGGCGGCCACCACGGTGCTATCGAGCCCGCCGCTGAAGGCCACGGCCACCGGCTGCCCGCCTGTGATCCGCCGGATCTCCTCCACCAGGGATTCCCGGAGTGCGGACATTTCGCCTTCAAAGTACCATAGTTGTAAAGAGGTCCGCCGGACAAAAAACCAGAGGGGGGATTGGTGGTGAATCGGGTCCTCCTGGGAGTTGGGATCCTGGCCCTGCTGGTTGCGTTTGGGCACCCGGGGCAGTCGGCGCCCACGGGACCACAGCCCGGAGGAACGCTCATGATCGGGCGGGGGGTAGACTCCGTCACCCTGAGCCCGTACGCCACCGCGGCGCCGGACGCGGAGGTGATCGCCCACGTGGCGGAGACCCTCTATGAGCTCACGCCGGAAGGGCGCATCGTTCCCAAGCTCGCGGAGTCCATGCCGCGGGTGAGCCCCGATGGCCGTACCCTGACCATCCGGCTGCGTAGGGGCATCCGGTTCCACGACGGCACGGCGTTCGACGCCCACGCGGTGAAGTGGAACTTCGACTTCATCCTGAATCCTGAGAACCGCGTGCCCTTCCGGGGCATCCTGCTCGGAGAGGTCGCCAGCGTGGATGTGGTAGACCGGTATACCGTGCGCCTGAACCTGCGCCGGCCTTTCGTGCCCCTGTTGGCCCACCTCACCCACGACTTCCTCGCCATCCACAGCCCCGCCGCGGTGGAGCGGGCAGGCGGGATGCGGCCTCCCAACGGCGAGCCCTATGGCCGGCAGCCCGTGGGCACGGGACCTTTCCGGTTCCGGGAGTGGGTACGCGGGGACCGCATCGTGCTGGAGCGCAATCCCGACTACTGGGGCCCCCGCAAGCCGCTGCTGGATCAGATCGTCTGGCGGGCCATCCCGGATGACGGGGCCCGGGTGTTAGCCCTGGAGGGCGGGCAGGTGCATGTGGCGGTGCGGGTGCCTCCCCGGGAGACCACCCGCCTGGCGCTCAACCGGGCCTTGCGCATCGACCGCACGAGCAGCGTGCGCACCATCTTCATCGCCTTCAACAACCAGAAGTTCACGGACGCCCGGGTGCGGCAGGCATTCAACTACGCGGTGAACAAGCGGGCCATCGTACAGACGGTGCTGGGCGGGGCCGCCCGGGTTTCGGACGCCCCCATCTCTCCCGGCATTGTGGGCTATGTGCCCATCCAGCCCGGTGGGTGGCCCTACGATGTGAACCGGGCCAGGCAGCTGCTGGCCGAGGCCGGGCACGGGGGTGGTCTCACCGTGACGATCCTGCACCCCACGGGTCGGTACGTGCAGGACGCGGCGGTGGCCGCCGCGGTGCAGGCGCAGCTGCGGGCCGCGGGCATCAACGCACGGCTGCAGACCATGGAGTGGGCCGCCTACCTCGCGTACACGAACCAGCCCGTGGATCGCACGCCCGTAGAGATGTTCATGCTGGGCTGGGGCACGGTCACGGGGGACGCGGACTATGGGCTCTACAGCCTTTTTCACAGCAGCCAGTGGGCCCCCGCGGGCTTTAACCGGGCCTTCTACCGGAATCCGCAGGTGGACCAGCTCTTAGACCAGGCACGCGGCGAGGTCAACCCGGCCCGGCGGGCGGACCTCTACAAACAGGCCATGACCCTGATCTGGCGGGATGCCCCCTGGATCTTCCTGCACAGCGAATCCCAGACCACGGGCGTGCGGCGGGAGGTTCAGGGTCTTGTGGTGCATCCCACGGAGCGGATCCTGGCCCACACGGCCTGGCTGCGCCGGTAGTGTGGCCCTACGTCCTCAAGCGGCTGCTGCTCGCCTTTCCGGTCCTGCTGGGGGTCTCCGTGGTGGTCTTTGCGACCCTACGCCTGATCCCCGGGGACCCTGCCCAGATCATGGCGGGTCAAGCTGCCACGCAGGAGGTGGTGGAGGAAATCCGGAGATCCTTAGGGCTGGATCAGCCGCTCCCTGTCCAGTACCTGTACTTCCTCCGAAACATCCTGCGGGGAGACCTAGGGCGTTCCTTGTTCAGTGGGGCGCCCGTGGTGGAGGAGCTCGGGCAGCGGTTTCCCCGCACGGTGCGGCTGGCCATGGCCAGCATGGCCTTGGCCGCCCTCATCGGGATTCCCGCGGGGATCGTGGCGGCCACCCGCCGCCTCTCCTGGGTGGACACCCTGGTCATGGTCCTGGCCCTCGCAGGGGTCTCCATGCCCGTGTTCTGGCTGGGGCTGAACCTGATTCTGGTCTTCTCCGTGCGACTGGGGTGGCTGCCGGCCTTCGGGCATGAGACCTGGCGGCACCTCGTGCTCCCCTCCCTGACCCTGGGGACGGCCAGCGCCGCGGTCATCGCCCGCATGACCCGGTCCAGCATGCTGGAAGTCCTGGGCCAGGACTACATCCGGACTGCGCGGGCCAAAGGACTTCTGGAGCGGGCGGTGGTGTACCGCCATGCCCTGCGCAATGCCCTGATTCCCGTGGTCACCATCCTCGGCCTGCAGCTCGGCACCTTGCTGTCGGGTGCCGTGCTCACGGAGACGGTGTTCGCGTGGCCCGGGATCGGACGGCTGCTGGTGGAGGCGGTCCTGGCCCGGGACTACCCGGTGGTTCAAGGCACCGTTCTGCTCATCGCCACCACCTTCGTGGTGCTCAACCTGCTCGTAGACATCCTCTATGCCCTCCTCGACCCCCGAATCCGGTACGCCTAGGCCATCCCCGGAAGGAGCGCTTTCCCCCATCGCGTCCGCGATGGGCCTGCGGCGCCTCAGGCCCCCGTGGTCCGCCTGGGCCGTGGTATGGAAGCAGTTGCGACGCAGTCGTTCGGCCCAACTCGGCCTTGGCATCCTCACAGCCTTCGCGCTCTGCGGCCTGCTGGCCCCCCTCCTCGCCCCGTACGACCCGTACGCCTCGGACCTGGAGAAAAGCCTGCGGCCGCCCAGCCGGGAGCACTGGTTGGGCACGGACGAATTGGGCCGGGATATCCTGAGCCGCATCCTGTACGGGGCCCGTCTTTCTATGGTGATCGGCATCATCGCCGTAGGGATCGGGGTGGCGTTGGGGGTGCCGATCGGACTGATCTCCGGATATTTCGGCGGATGGACGGATCTGGTCGCTCAGCGGCTGATCGACGTCCTGCTGGCCTTTCCCAGCACCGTGCTCGCCATCCTCATGGTGGTCATCCTGGGCGTCGGGCTGCAGAACGTGATGATGGCGGTAGGGGTGGTGTCGGTGCCGACCTACGCGCGGCTTGTGCGGGCACAGGTCCTCTCCCTCAAGGAACAGGCCTTCGTGGAGGCTGCCCGGGCTCTGGGCGCGGGGACGGGCCGGATTCTGTTCCGCCACCTTCTCTCCAATACCGTGGCGGTGCTCATCGTCCAGACGACCCTGCAGGTGGCCAGCGCCATCCTGTCCGCGGCGGCCCTGGGGTTCCTGGGACTGGGCGTCCAGCAACCCACCGCGGAGTGGGGCGCCATGCTGTCCACCGCCCGGCAGTACATCCAGCTGGCCCCGCACACCCTGGTCTTCCCGGGGCTTGCCATCCTCCTCACGGTACTAGGATTTAATCTGTTCGGGGACGGCCTACGGGATGCCCTGGATCCACGGCTGCGGCTGTGAGGTGCGCTACACTTGGATCCGGAGGGGTGCCAGAGCGGCTGAATGGGGCGGTCTTGAAAACCGCTGGGGCTGAGAGGCCCTCGGGGGTTCGAATCCCTCCCCCTCCGCCAGGAGCCGCGCGCCAGAGGGATTCCAGTGGTTCGCTGAGCGCCTCGGGATGCAGGCCACGGGCCAGCCCCTGCTGCCTGCCGTCGCCGCGGCCCGAGGCAGGAGGGTCAGGGCCCGAAGCGGTCGGGCGGGGCCGTGAGCACCAACCTGGGGTGGTCCGGACGCGTCGCCGCGTCGCAGGTCCCGGTGTCACCCGCCGCGGAGCGCGATCCCCGCCAGCCGCCCTGCGAGTCGGGGTGAACAGGCGCAGGCACCAGGCCTCCACGGCGCGCGACGGTTCCACGGCTTTGTTTCTGGCCGAGGCCAGGCGACCCGGCTCAGGGACGTAGGCGGTTCTGGTGGTCAGGTGGCTTCGCGGGAGCTTTGGTGGAGACGATCGGACCCGACGGAAAGGTGGAGCGGGTGTGGCGGCGGGTCAGGCCTGACGGGCACGGGGAGGAGGTCCTGACGGCCCTCCGGGAGGAGGCAGGAAGCAAGCCATGAACCGCCGGCGGGCTGCCAGAGGACGGCGGGCCGGCGCGGGCGGGTGGGGCTGGCTGGCCCGGGGGGCTGCTGGTACTTGCAGCGCTCGCGACCCTGGGGTCGGTGGCGTTGGCCGTCTTCCTGAACTCCCTGCGTGCCAACCTGCCCGACCTGGCAGCCCTGTCAGCACCGGGGGTTGACGTACGGGGCATCCTCCGGGCGGCGTGGCGCAACCTCACCCGGCAGTCCGTGGTGGAGGGCGGCAGCACCATCACCCAGCAGCTGGCCCGTAACTCCGTTATCGAAGCCGCCCGTAGCCGCCAGGCCACCGCTGGGGCTACTGGCGGCCCAAGAACTACGACGGGACGTACTGGGGCCCCCTCCCCCTGCGGGTGGCGCTGGAGCACTCCCGGCGGTCCGCATGCTGGTGGAGCTGGGCCCGCAGAAGGTGATCGACACCCCCCGGCGTATGGGGATCCGCAGCCCCCTGCAGCCGAACCTGTCCCTGGCGCTGGGTACCTCCGAGGTGACGCCCCTGGAGATGGCTGCCGCCTTCGCCACCCTGGCAGCGGGTGGGGTGTACGCGGAGCCGGTGGCCATCACGCGGGTCCTGGATGTCCTTCCCGGTGCCCGAGGGCGTCGTGCAAGTGCCCGTGTGCGTGAAGTACGCGCCGGACGGGACGTGCGAGCGGCAGGGTTGGAGGGCGGTGCTGCGGGGTGCGGGGCCCTCTCCGGCTCCGGAACAGCGCGCCGGCAGCCCCCCTGAGGAGGCGGCCTCACGCCCGCGGGGCGTCACCCTCCTGCAGCCTCAGGACGGAGCCGAGGTGACCAGCCCCTGCCCGGTACCGGGTGACGGTGAAGGCGAGGGGGCCGAACGGTGGGGTTGGGACTGCCACGGTGACGGTCCGGGAGCGGCGGCGAGGGGTCAGACACCCGGCCCTCACTCCGGCGGCTTCACCTCGGACAGCCCGCGGGCACCGTGATCCGGATGGCCGCGCCGTGGTCGTAGTACTCCATGGTGAAGGCTTGAGGAGGTGCGATCCCGGGACCTGCGGGCCCGGCCGGACCTCCCCCTTCGGCGGACCGGATAGTCAGGCGCAACGGCAGGCCGGTTTGTCGGTCCACCGCGAGGCTGTTGTGCACCGTCACCGCCCCTGGCCGCTGCACCTGGAACTCGTACACGTACACGGCCCGGACCTGGCCTCGCGGGGTCCGGTGGGTGCCTGCGGCCTTACTCAGCATGCGGACCGTGCCCGCCCCCACGTCCTGCGGCCGGGCCGGGTCCCACGGTCCGGGCAGGCTGGCCGGCGGAGCCTGCAGCTTCACCCACCGCACCTGAGTACCCGCGGGCCCTGAGGTCCGCTGCCAGACGTCGTTGCCGATCTGCACCGTTTCGACCTGGAACTCCCGGCCTCCCTGGCTCCAGCGCGTGACCATGCGGCTCGCACGGGCGGGGCCCGCGTGCGCGAACTCCCACACCGACGAACCGACCCCGGCGGTCCCGGCGGAGGGGGTCATCCGCATGCGGTAGGTGCGCACGCGGGCGAGGCGGTCGAAGCTTTCCGCGACCTCACACCACCACTGTGGGTTTCCCTCCACCCGGGCCTGTGCCCCCGCGGGCGCGGCCACGGCAAGCAGGACCGCTGTCGCGACGAGCACCGACGCTGTGCGCACCTTCCCACCTCCCTCGTCACACGGAAAGATCGGCCCCGGACTTGCCGGTCCCTCAAGGCGCCGGCCCCTCTGGCTCCTGCCGGCCCGCGGAGCGCAGGAACTCCAGCAGCTCCTCGAGGCTGCGGAAGGCCAGGCGTCTTCCCGTCCGCACGTGCACGACCCTGCCAGCTCTCGGGGTCGCCCGGGGTCGGCACGTGCACCAGCGAAACCACGAAGGTCTCCACGTCAGACAGCTCCCACGCGAGCCGACAACGCACTCCCTCGGTGCTGCCCCTGGAACCTTCCCCCCCGGCCTTCAGCGGCTGCAGTCCAGGCGGATGCGGCTGCAGTCCAGGCGGATGCGGAAGCTGGGATCGGGGATCGAGTACAGGCCCCGGCCCATCCCGGTGCGCTCCACCTCGATGAGCAGCTTGACGGGCCGCTGCCCCTCCACGTACCCCTTGAAGAACTTCAGCTGGCTGACCATCTGACCGCCCGGGGGCAGGCGCCGGTAGTAGCTGTCGGCGAAGCCCCCTGGCATCCAGAGCACCTCCATGACCGACCCGTCGGCCAGGACCAGCTGGAAGGCGGGTGTCACGCCGGTGTTAAGCAGGTTGGCGTTCCGGCGCAGCCCGTTTCGGAAGATGGTGGTGACACCCCAGCCGGCACGCGGGGACGTCAGCGGGTCCACACGCGTTACCTGGACCCGCCACACGCCGTTGAACAGCCACTCGCGCATGCAGCCTTCCGTGGACGGCCTGGGGCCCGCCCTGCCGGATGGCCCGCCTCGCGTTCGGCGGGGGGCGGCAGCACAGCACCACCGCCTCGGTGCCCGCAGAGCCGGCGGTCCCGGTCCGTGGTGCCCCCAGCGGATCGGGCGTCCGGCACCCGCAGGCTAACAGCCGCCTCTTAAGTAAGCGCCTCTTATTTGAGGGCCAGCCCTTGGTGGGGAGGCCACAGGGCCCCTCTGTGCCTGGGTGCGGGCGGCCAGGCGGTCCCGGCTCAGAAGCGGACGGCCACGGGCTCCCGGGCCTGGTCGGCGACCTCGAAGTAGTCCCGAGGTCCGAAGCCCAGGGCGCCCGCCAGGAGCACCGCGGGGAACGACTGCCGCAGGTTGTTGTAGAGCAGGGCCGTGTCGTTGTAGAACTGGCGGGCGAAGGCGATTTTGTCCTCCGTCTCGCTCAGGTCCTCCTGCAGCCTCCGGAAGTTCTCGCTGGCGCGCAGCTCGGGGTAGTTCTCCGCCACGGCGAACAGGCTCCGCAGGGCCCGGGTCAGCATGTCCTCGGCCTGTGCCTGCTCGCCGACGCTGCCCGCGGCGATGGCCCGGGCCCGGGCCTCCGTGACCCGTTCGAACGTCTCCCGCTCGTGGGCGGCGTAGCCCTTCACCGCCTCCACGAGGTTGGGGATGAGGTCGTACCGGCGCCGCAGCTGCACGTCCACCTGGGCCCAGGCATTGTCCACCCGGTTCCGCAGCACCACCAGGCGGTTGTACAGCGCCACCGCGTACAGCACCAGGAGCAGAGCAACGACCGCCACAGCCACCGCCGCCGCCATGGGAACCGACCTCCGACCTTGTGTCTGGCCGTCCTTGCCGGTAGGAGGTTCGACGGCTTGCCGCGAAACCCTGCGACACGCGGGCCGCCGTCCGCGGGCGGGAGGGCGGCCGGACGCGGGGGACACACGAGGTGGAGTGTGCCATGAGGGCGAGGTGCCTGCGGGTCCCGGCCGTGCTGGCTGCGACCGCTGCGGTGCTCCTGTGGGGCGCAGCCGGGTGGGCCAAGTCCTACGACCACCCCGAGGTGGAGGTTTCGTTCCGCCTGCTCCCAGACGGCTCCGCGCACGCCGAGGAGGTCCGGGCGTTCCGGTTCCGAGGGGCGTTCTCCTGGGCGGAGGTGAGCCGGTCCACCCGCGGGCGGTACGGCACGTACGGGCTGCGCTACGAGGGGGTGTGGGACGCGGACACCGGGGAGGCGCTTCCCTTCGAGCAGCGCAGGGTCGGGGCAGAGGAGGTGCTGCGGTGGACGTACCGGGCGCAGGACACCACCCGGCGCTTCCGGATCCGGTACCGGATTGAGCGTGCGGTCCAGCGGTACCCCGACGTGGCGCAGTTCTACTGGCAGGCCCTGGAGGGAGACCACGCGCCGGTGGCGGTGGTGCGGGTCGCGCTCCAGCTGCCGCAGCCCAGCCCGAACCTGTTCAAGGTCTTCGTCCACAGCCGCACGGAGCCGGGAGACCTCCACATCGCGCCTGACTTCGCCAGCGCCCGCGTGGCCGTGGGCAGGGTGCCCGAGAACTCGCCCGTGGAGGTCCGGGTCCTGGTGGACCCTGCCGTGTTCCCCGCGGCCCCGTTGCTGCGGGGCGAGACGTACGACAGCCTGCTCCGGGACGAGCGCCGCCAGGCGCGGGGCGCACTCGCACACCTGGCTCGGGCGGTAGCGCCCCTCTTGCTCGCCGCCGCCCTCGTGGGCGCCTACGTGTGGACCTACCGGACGTACGGGAAGGAGCCCGAGGTTCACTACGAGGGGGTCTACGAGCGCGAGCCTCCCAGACCCCTCCCGCCCGCGGTGGTGTCCGCGATCCTGGCCCAGTCCCGCCCCCGGAGGGAGGACCTGGTCCAGGGATTCGCCGCGACCCTGCTGGAGGCGGCGCGGCTGGGCTACCTGGAGGTGGAGGAACGTGAAAGCCCGGGCCTTTTCGGAACAGGACTGTTCCGCTCCACGGACCTGACGTACCGGCTCACGGACAAAGGACGCGCGCGGCTGGCGGGCCGGCCGGCGGGCGGTGGCTGGGAGCGCGACCTCGAGCCTTTCGAGGTGCAGGTGTTGGAAGTGGTGTTCCGCCAGGCGGGGCCGGGGGATGAGGTCACGGGAGACCAGATCGAGGCATGGGGGCGGAGGGAACGCGGCGGAAGGACCAACTTCCTGCGGTTCGCGGAACCCTGGGGTGCTGCGTTGCGGAGCTGGTTCGAGACGCGGCACTTCCCCCTGGACGACCCGCGCAGCGAGACGGCGCGGAACGTGTTCGTGGTCGCCTCTGTCGGCGTGGTGCTGGCAAGCTGGCTCACCGGCGGCCTCGTCGGAGCCCTGGTGACACCGGTGGGGCTGCTGGTGGCAGCTGTGGCGGCCTGGAGCCTCCCCCGCCGGACTCCGGAGGCCGCCCTGGAGGTCAGACGGTGGGAGGCCTTCCGACGGTTCCTGGTGGACTTTTCCGCCATGAAGGACGCAGGCCCCAACCTGCTCCCGCTGTGGGAGACCTACCTGGTGTACGCTACAGCCCTGGGAGTGGCTGAAAAGCTCCTGGAGAACCTCAGGCGGGTGGCCACAGACCTCGGGCAACCCCCTCCGCAGCCCCGCTGGTTCCGCTCCTTCCGCTCCCCCTCCGCGGCCGGCGGGCTTCAGGCGGCAGGGCCCGCCTCCCTGGACGCCCTGGCTAGGGCGTTCCAGAACTTCCACAACCTCTCCCGGGCCCTGTCCAAATCCACCCGCACGGGCGGCGGGTTTGGAAGGGGCGGCGGCGGAGGTGGAGGAGGAGGCCGGAGCCGAGCAGGGTAGGCGCGCGTTCCGACACGCTGGCAGCCTGTCTACGAGACACGGAACGCGTGGAGGGGGACCGGGGTCCCGAAGAATCGCGGCGGTCTGGCACCGTAGCTTCCCGGACTCCAGAGGCGCTCCCGGATCCCCAGGAGCTACACGCACAGCAGGGAGCTGGGCGGTCTGTGTTGTAGCTACTTCCCGGGCCGCACTAGGCTGGGGAGGAAAGCCTCGAGGAAAGGCGCACCCAAGTTTGGAAGTGGACGCACGACCCTTGCACCACCTGCGGGTGTTCTTGCTCGGAGGGTTCCGGGTCTACGTGGCAGACCGGGAAGTGCCGCCGGGAGCGTGGCGCCTGCGCAAGGCGGCGGCCATCGTGAAGTTGCTCGCGCTGGCACCCGGGCTGGTGCTGCACCGCGACCAGCTCGTGGAAGCCCTCTGGCCCGACCTGGAACCCTCCGGCGGCCACCAACAGCCTGCACCAGGCCCTGTACTTCGCTAGAAGGGTCCTGGAACCCGGACGGAGCCGCCGGGCGCGTCCCGCCTTCCTCACGTGGGAGGCCGAGTCGGTCCGGCTCGGTCCGCCAAGCGCCGTGTGGGTGGACGTGGCGGAGTTCGAGGCAGCGTCCGCCTGCGCTCCGGACGGGGAGGCCCTGCGCCGGGCCTTCGAGCTTTACCGGGGTGAGCTGCTGCCCGAGGACCGGTACGAAGACTGGGCCGCAGCCCCGCTAATGAAGCGCCGGCTGAACATCGCTGCGGCCTCATCCATCAGCCACGCATCCTCTTCTTGGAAAAGTATTCCTTGGAAAAGTATTCCGGACACCTTTCAGCAGAACGTCCCCGGTTACACTATCTAGGTATCTTCTGGATCGTAAGCCTGCTGGCCAGCTCTGTGCTGCAAGAAAATCTGTGCTGCAAGAAAAGCGGGAGGGAACCTTCCGTCGGCTGTTGGTGGCTCCGATGAGCCGGGCGGTGATGCTGGTGGGGAAGCTGCTGCCATACTACACCATCAACCTGATCCAGCTGGCGATCATGCTGGGGGCATCCAGCCTATTGTTCAGGATGGGCCTGGGCCATTCGCCGATCGGCCTGGTGGCAGTGAGCCTGACCGCTGCGGCGGCGGCCACCGGGCTGGTGGCTGTTTTGTGCCCCGCATTATCATGCCGGACTGGCTGAAGACGATAGGCATCATCACGCCCCATTCAGGATTTGCTGGTGCGGGGATATGGGCTGCGGGAGGTTCTGCCTGAGGTGGGCGCCCTGGCTGCGTTTGTAGAATTCCTCAGACGCGGGACGCTCAAGGGCGTACAGGGTACAGACGGAGCGGTGGACCCTGCAGGGGAACCACGAGGAGGTCCTCCCCCACGACCACCTCCCCATCGTACACCCCCTGAATCTCCGTGACGATTTCTCCAGGGTCCACGCCGCGGGGGAGGTGGTTGAGCACCAGGCGGGGAACACCCGCGGATCGGGCCAGCAGGCCTGCCTGGCGGGCGGTGAGGTGCTGGGCCTGGAGATGCTGCCAGACCCGCTCCCCTTCAGGACCACGGTAGACAGTCCTCCGCGCCCCCTCCACCAGGGAGCACTCCAACACGAAGACATCCGCCCCCCGGGCGAACTCCGCGAGGGGCTCGAAGTACGCGGTGTCCCCGGAGACCACCGCGGAGCCCTCCGGGTGCTCGAACCGGTACGCGAGGTTGTAGGTGGCGTGCACGGTCTCGAAGGCGAAGATACGGACTTCCCCGGGGTAGTCCACGGGGCCAGGGTGAAGCTCGTGCACCGACACGTCCAGCAGCCCGCTCGGGGGACGTCCTAGGGAGAGCCGGTACGCCAGATCCTCCGCGAGGATCTCCTCGAAGAGCAGGGCGTGCATCCGCGCGGTGCCCGGGGGGCCGTACACCCGCAGGGCCTGCCGGCCGTCGCTCCAGCCCGCAATCACGAAGTAGGGGTACCCAAGGATGTGGTCGGCATGGAGATGGGTGAAGAACATCACCTGTACCTGCTGGGGCGGAACCCCCGCCCGCAGGAGCTGCAGGGTCGTACCCTCCGCGCAGTCCACCAGGATGAGCTCCTGACCGAACCGAAGGAGGGTGGCGGGGCCCGAGCGCTCCAGATCCGGACGGATTACTCCGGTCCCCAGAAGCACGATGTCCGCCGGCACAGGTCTCCTCCTTTCAGCTCCTTCATGGCTTCAAGAAACGTCCGAGGGGCAAAGTAGCCGCACCCAATCGAATTCTGCTATCTCCCCACCCCCGCCAGCCCCAGGAGCAGGATTCCCAGAACCCCCGCGGTGATGCCCACAAAGATCCAGTCGCGCTCCGCGGCGAACACAAAGACGGTCATGGCCACCCGGAGGACCGGGGTCAGGATGAGCAGGAGGATCCCCATCTGAAGGAGGGCCAGGGAGTCCCCGCGGGCGAGACCTTGCAGGAGGTGCAGGGGGGTGATGGGGGCTCCGTGCCGGAAGAGCTCGGAGCGGGGAGGTTCTCCCCGCGGGCCGTGCGGGAAGAGACCCACAAGGCCCAGGATCAGCACGGCCCCGGCCACCACAACCCCCGCTCGGAGGAGCAGACCGATTCGTTCCTCCACGGACTTGCCCCTCACTACAGCCTCCCCACTCCGCGCAGGATCATCTCCACCGCCACCAGCCCCAGGACCGGCACGAATACCCCCCGTACCGCCCGGTTGCTCAGCTGCGCGAGCAACCTCGCGCCCACAGTGGCGCCCGCGAGCACTCCCAGGGCCACGGGTGCCGCTAGGAGGGGCGGGATGTCCCCGCGCCAGAAGTAGATCCCCGCGCTCGCGGCCGCGGTGACCCCGATCATGAAGTTGCTGGTGGCGGTGCTTACCTTCATGGGCAGGCGCATGGCGGTGTCCATGGCCAGGACCTTGAGCGCACCGGACCCGATGCCCAGCAGCCCCGAGGCCACCCCGGCACCGTACATCATGAGCATGCCGAGCGGAACGCGGGTGATCCGGTAGGGAATGAAGCGACCCGTGGCGGGGTCCGGATAGGAGGAGGCAAGGCGGAGCCATTCGGCCAGGGCATCGTTCCGGACATCCCGGGGCACTTCCTCGCCGAGCTTCGCGGCGGTGGGCACTAGGGAGAGGAGGAGGAGAAAACCGAAAAGCACGAAGAGCACCTCCTCCCGCACCCACGGGGCCAGCAGGGCTCCGCTCACAGCCCCCAGGGTGGTGGCGAGCTCCAGGAGCACGCCTACCCGGAGGTTCGTGAGCCGGTCCCGGAGGTAGGCGGCCGCGGCTCCGCTGCTCGTGGCGATGACGGAGACGATGCTGGTCCCCACCGCGAGCCGGAAGTCCAGCTCGAATCCCACGGTGAGCAGTGGCACGAGGAGCACGCCGCCCCCTAGGCCCACGAGGGAGCCCAGCAGACCGGCCACCGCAGAGGCCAAAAAGATCGTGCTCAGGAAAGAGGCCACGCCGAGCACCGGAACACCGTCTGCTTCTCAGTATGCCCTTCCACACAGGACCCGTCCAACGACCCGCGGGACCCGGACAAAGGCGCTACTCCGGAAACCGCAAGGACCGGAGGAAGACCTCGTGGAAGTCCGGCCGGGCCGCCAGGGGCACGTACTCGATACGGCGCGCCAGCTCCTCCGCCCGCCGACCCTCCCGCTCCGAGAGCAGGACGAGCTGGGCCCCCATCCCCGCGGCGTTCCCCACGTAGGCGATGCGCTCTTGGGGAAGAGGCGGGACCAAACCGATGCGGATGGCACTGGGCAGGTGCAGGTGGTTCCCGAAGGCCCCCGCGAGGTCCCGGTCCTCCACGCCCAGGTACTGCTCCACCATCGTGATCCCGCTGCGGATGGCCCCCTTGGCGAGTTGCACCTGGCGGATGTCCGTCTGGGTCACCACAATGTCCTCTCCCACCCCGCTCTCCTCCCGGGTGGCTAGGACGAAGGCGGGCTGTCCATTGGGGAGAACCGTCACCCGCTTCCGCACCGCCTCCGGCACTCGTGCCGGAGGATCCACCAGGAGCCGGCCCGAAGGCTCCAGCACCCCTGTGTCTAGCAATCCCGCCACCACATCCACGAGCCCGCTTCCGCAGATGCCGGTAGGCGGTCCTCTGCCGATCACCCGATAGCGGACGAGGTCCCCGATCCACACCCGATCCACCGCGCCCTGCGCGGCCCGCATGCCCCACCGGACCTGGGCGCCCTCCAGGGCGGGACCGGCCGGGGCGGAACACGCGGCCATGCGCGTGCGGGATCCGATGACCACCTCCGCGTTGGTGCCGATGTCCACGGCAAGCCGCACCTGCCGGCCCTCAAAGAGCCGGGTCGCCAGCACCATCCCCACCGCATCCGCGCCCACAAACCCCGCCACCAGAGGCAGCAGAAGCACGGGTGTCTGCGGAGGGAGCCGGAGTCCGAGCTCCTGGGCCCGGACCCGCACCGGCGTGCGTACCAGGGGAAGGTAGGGCGCCTGTCCCACGGAACTTGGGTCCACGCCTAGGAATAGGAAGGAATAGGAAGAGGTGGTGCATGATGGTGTTGCCCACCACCACGACCTTGTAGATCCGATCCCGGCTGGTGCCCGCCAGACGGCACGCTTCCTCGAGAAGCCCGTTTACGCACTGGGTCGCCCGGGTGTGGAGCCTCCGCACGTTGCCCGGCTCCTGCTGGGCGAAAGCGATGCGGGACATGAGATTCCCACCGTAGCTGGACTGGGGATTCAAGGCGGCCACGGTGGCGCGCACCTCTCCTTCCCGCAGGTCCAGAAGGTAGCCCACCACGGTGGTGGTGCCGATGTCCACCGCGAACCCGTACAGCTCCTCTGTGGTATCGCCGACCTCCACTTGGAGGAGGCGGTCCTGGTAGAGGACCGCGGTCACCGTCTCCGGCGGCGCCCGCAGCAGCTGCGCCATGCTGCGGAGGACCTCCACCCGCTGGATGGGCTGCGGGAGCTGCCGCAGGAGCTCCTCGATCCGGCCCCCCGCGGTCTCCTCCCGGGTGCCTCCAAAGCCCCGCACGAGGACCTTCCGCACCCCGGGATCCAGTTCCTCCAGGGCGTCCCCACGGGTTTCCGTGAGGATCTGAAACGCTCTCTCCTCCCGGGGTGGTGCCACGGCGACCCCCACATCCTCCCACACCACGGCCTGACAGGCGAGGCGGAACCGCTCGTGGATCTCGTCCTCACCCAGCTGTAGACGGTCCGCCAGGGTGGGAGGTGGAGGGGGGCCTGTGCGGATCTGGACCCGGCAGCTGCGGCACCGACCGCGGCCGCCACACGTGGCCTCGATGGGAACCCCGGCCACGTGCGCGGCCTCCAGGAGGGTGGTTCCTGGAGGGACCGCCACACGCCGGGGCGGTTCACCCGCGAAGGTCACCTGCACGGTTCTGGACTCGCCCATGGTGTGTCCTCGCGCCACCATCGGGTTCTTCCGCCATCATACGATCGGGTTCCGCGGTCGGGGCAACGCGTAGGAAACGCGGCGCTTCCCGCGAATTTCCAAGCAGAGCCCTCATGCCTTCTGCCTGCGCCGATCGCCCGGACGCGCCCCGGCAACTTCCAGTGGAGGTACGGGTCGACCCGCTCCTCCTCCTCAAGCTCCTGCAGGCGAGGAAGGCTCGGGAGGTCAACCCGCGGGTTCGTGCGCTTGCCTTTCAGACGGCGGAGCTCGCCACCTCCCGCATACGCCCTCAGGCCTGGGTGCGGCTCGGACCCGTGGAGGTCCTAGACCCCGAGGCGGGGGAGGTTCGCTTCGGAGCAGACCTCCTCTTCCGCAGCCGGGCCCTGGCTCGGATCCTGAAGGGAGCCCGGGAGGGAGCGCTGCTCGTGCTCACCCTCGGGGAGGAACTGGAGGCCCTGGCGGCCGAGCGTCTGCGGGAGGGGCACGCGGTGGAGGCCCTGCTCCTGGACGTCGCCGCGTGGGCTGCCCTGGAAGCTGGGCTCCGCCAGGTGCGGACCCTGCTCCGGCGGGAGGCCGCCGCCAGAGGGTGTCGTCTCTCCGCCCGCATGGCCCCGGGATTCTTGGACTGGGACGTAGGCGAGAACAGGAAGTTGCTCCAGGCGTTCGCACCCTGGGGCATTCCCGTGCGGGCCACCCCCACGGGCGTGCTCCTTCCCCGCAAGTCCATCACCGGGGCTTTCGGATTTCTGCCCCGCTAGCGGTACCGCCCGTACTCCAATCCCGCCTCCACCATGGCTCGGACATTCTCTGCCTGAGCGTCCTCCAGGACCGCGCCATTGAGGAGCACGAAGCCGCCGTCTTGGGCCACGGTCTCGAGGAGCTCCCGCACGTATCGCCGGACCTCCTCGGGAGTGCCCACGTGCAGAAGGGAGGCGGGAACGTTCCCGCCGAAGGCGGCTTTTCCGCCCAGCACCTCCTTCACCCGCCGCATGTCCGTCTGATCGAAGTGCCAGAAGGTGCGGCCCCGCGGGAGCTCCGGATCCCCTAGGAAGTCCACCCGCTCGTTGTAGCTCCCTTCCACGAACAGCCAGGGGACGAACCCTTCCTCAACGAGTCCCAGGATTACCGCCTTCAGGGAGGGCCAGTAGAACCGGGCGAAGGTCTCCCGGGACATAAAGCCGTCCGCGCCCTTGTGCAGGGGGATAAAGACGAAGGGGCTTCCCCCGAAGCTTGCGCCCTCCACCCCCATCCGGACCATGAGGGGCGTCATCCGCTCCAGGGCCCGCAGGAGCCGATCCGGCCGGCGGTAGATGTCCAGCATGATCCCCCGCGTCCCGCGCAGGGTGTCCGCCAGGGCGTCGAAGGGAGCCTTGGTGAACCCGCCCCAGAGGCTGGGAAGCCCAAGCCGCGCCGTGCTCTCCTGGTCTATGGCCGCAGCCTTCTGGACCCACTCCAGGGTGGCCCGCCCCGCCTCCCGCAGGCTCTCCAGGGCCCGCTGTACCTCCGGGGCGCTCAGGCGCAAGAGGTAAGGGCCGGCCACGGGATACTCCAGCCAGGGGGTCAGGGGCAGCAGCTGCCGGAGCCCCTCGAGGGCGCCCACCACCCGGGGCAGCCAGGCCCGCAGGAGGAAGTCCGTGGGGTCCTCGATGAACCAGTCGTACTCGTCCTCCCGCATGTACTCCCCTTCCACGTACTGATACGAGACGTCCTCCGGAACCCCGTGGCCCGGCCACCGGTAGTACCGGACGTCCAGGATCTCCGCCACCCGGCCCGGGAAGATCAGCAGACACGAGGTGAGGCTATCCGTGGGGAAGTCCTCGTTGAACTTCCGCCAGGCCATCCCGAGCTTGTCATAGTCGTACATCGCTTCCCACGGGCTGATCCCCGCGTACTTCGCGGGATAGAACCCCACCACCAGGCTCGTGGGCACCCGGTCCGGCCGCCGCAGCGCCACCACGTCCCAGAACCGCTGGACCCGCTCCTGGTAGGCCCTCTTTGCTTCCCCGGAGGCACCCCGGAGGCAAAGGGAATCCCCGCCCCCTCCTTCCACGCGGAAAAGCGCAACGTGAACCGCTCCGCGCTCGACCGATTCTTCCATCCCTCCGGCAGCATCAGGCATCCCCTCCTCCCAGCCACTCCCGGGCGAGGCGTACCGCGTCCGCGGCGTTCCGTCCCCAGGCGTCCGCGCCCACGTAGGCACAGACCTGTTCGTTGGTGGCCGCCCCGCCGATCATGATCCGCACCTCCCGCACCCCGGCATCCGCCAGGGCCTGGACCGTACGTTTCATGGATTGGTGGCCCGCGGTCAGCAGACAGCTCATCCCCACCACCTTCGCCCGCTCCCGCTTCACGCCCTCCACAAAGGCCTCCGGCGGCACGTCCACGCCGAGATCCACCACCTGGAAGCCGTTCGCCTCCAGCAGGAAGGCCACCATGTTCTTGCCGATGTCGTGGATGTCCCCCTGGACTGTGCCGAGTACCACCTTCGTCCCCGCGGGATGCGCCTCCGCCTCTGCGGGATACCGCTCCTGCACCATCCGGGAGATCTGGGTGAGGATCTCCCCCGCCAGCAGGAGTTCCGGCAGGAAGCACAGCCCCTTTTCGTACTGCTGGCCGATCACCTCCACGCCCTGCCGGCACGCCTCGAAGATCTCTGCGGGAGAAGCTCCTCCCTCCAGCAGCCTGCGAGCCGCCTGCAAGGCCTCCTGTTCCGCGGCTGCGCGATCGCTTCCGCGAGCTCCTGTGGGGTCACCATTCCGCTCACCTCCCGGAAGTGTGAAGGTGTCAAACGGACATTTGCGAATCGGTGTTTGATTCTCGGGTAGAAAGCTCTTCTTTGGTTGTGGAGAGAGTCTATCGTGCGCGTGGAGGAGCAGGTATCTGGCGCGGACCCGATTTTCAGTGAACCAAAGCAGGAATTTATAATGCGGGAAACCCTCCCCGGGAGGGCACCATGGTGCTGATCGGCGAGCTCATCAACTCCACCCGCAAGCAGGTGGATCCTATCCTCCGATCCCGGGACGAAGCGGCCCTGGTGGAGCTGGCACGACGGCAGGTGGAAGCCGGAGCCCCGATCCTGGAGGTGAACTGCGCCACCCTGCTGGAGGACGAGGCGCGGTGCATGGCGTGGGCCGTGCGCACCATCCAGGGGGCGCTGGAGGCGCGCATCAGCCTCGACAGCCCCAACCCGGAGGCGATCCGCCGGGGGCTGGAGGTCCACCGGGGCCGCGCTATGGTGAACGCCATCAACCTGGAACGGGACCGCTGGCAGCGCCTCCTCCCGCTCATTCAGGAGTACCGGCCCGAGGTGGTGGCCACCTGCATCGACGAGGGGGGCATGCCGCGGACCGCGGAGCGGAAACGCGAGCTCGCGGTGCGTCTGGTGGAGGGGTTGTTGGAGGCCGGGGTTCCCGCGGTCCAGGCCCTCCTCGGCCAGGATCCCTACTGCCGCCACTACCTGCGCGCAGCCCGGGAGGGACGCCTGGACCTTTCCCGCCCGCCCGTGTAAAATGGCATCGTTCTTGCTCTCAGGTGGTCCCCGATCCGCCCAGGCTTCCTTGGAGGATCCGGATGGCTCGGGAGCGGCTTGCGCGGCTTGCCATGTGCCTCGCCGCCTCGGGTGGGCTCGTCTACCTCACGTGGCGGCTCCTGTACACCCTGAATCCGCAGGCCCTGTGGTTTTCGGTGCCCCTTTGGGCCGCGGAGCTCGCGGGGTGGGTGGAGATGGCCTTGTTCTTCTTCATGGTGTGGCGGCTCACGGACCGGAAGGATCCGCCTCCCGCTCCCCCGGACCTTTCCGTGGACGTTTTCGTGCCCACCTACGACGAGCCCCTGTGGCTCCTGCGCCGCACCCTTCTTGGTGCGAAGAACATCCGCTACCCGCACCAGACCTACGTGCTGGACGACGGGAACCGGCCGGAGGTGGCGGCCCTGGCCCGGGAGTTAGGGTGTCACTACCTCGCCCGCCCCACACGGGAGCACGCCAAGGCAGGAAACCTCAATTACGGCCTCCAGCACTCCCGGGGGGAGTTCCTCGCGGTTCTGGATGCGGACCACGTCCCGGTGCCGGAATTCCTGGATCGGGTGTTGGGCTACTTCACGGACGAACGGGTGGCCCTGGTCCAGGCTCCGCAGGAATTCTACAACGTTGACTCCTATCAGCACTGGGTGGATCCGCAAACCGGCCTCACCTGGCACGAACAGGCCCTGTTCTTCCGGGTGATCCAGCCGGGGAAGGACCGGATGAACGCGGCCTTCTACTGCGGTTCGCCCGCGGTGCTCCGGCGCAAGGCGCTCGAGGAGATCGGAGGCTTCGCGGTGGAGTCCGTAACGGAGGACATCCTGACCTCCCTGCGCCTGCACCGCCGGGGCTGGAAGTCCATCTACCACAACGAGACCCTGGCCTACGGCGTCGCTCCCGCCTCCGGCCGTGCATACCTGCGGCAGCGGCTCCGATGGGGCCAGGGGGCCATGCAGGTGCTCCGCCTCGAGAACCCCCTGATCGGTCCCGGGCTTACCTTGGCCCAGCGGCTGAGCTACCTGGCCTCCCTCATCACCTGGTTCGAGGGGTGGCGCAAGCTGGTGTACTACCTCTCCCCGCCCATCTTCCTCCTCACGGGCATCCTGCCCATCCGTACCCTCGACCTCCCCTTCCTGCTCCTGTGGACGGGGTATCACGGGGCCACGGCCGTGGCCTTCTACCTCGCGAGCCGTGGCTATGGCTCCCTCCTGCGGGCGGAGAAGTTCGCCATGGCCCGGTTCGCCACCTACATCCAGGCCACTTTCACCCTCTTCTCCCCCCACCCACCGGAGTTCGGCGTCACCCCCAAGGGACGGGTAGAGGTGCCTTCTCCCCGCATCCTCTTACCCCAGGCGGGCGTGCTCGCCCTGAACCTCGCGGGGGTCCTCCTCGGCGCAGTGGGCACCTGGAAAGACGGAGGCTTCTCCCTCGCGTACGCGGTGAACACGGGGTGGGCGAGCGTCCACATCGCCCTCGCCGTGTGGGCCATAGCCCACCTGTGGACGCACCGGGAGCAGCGCACCCACTACCGCCTCACCGCAAACCTTCCCGTGCGGTGCGGGATCGGGGAGAAGGAAGTTGTGGGAGTTCTGGTGGACTGCCACGAGGTAGGGGCTAGCGTTTTCGTCCCCGATCTTGTGGCGATCTCCGTCCGCCCCGGACGGGTGTGGCTCCGCCTCGCGGAAGGGTGGCCAGCCTCTCACGCACAGCTCCATGGGAGGCCTGTGTGGGTCCGCCCCACCCCGGAAGGGACGATCCTGGGCATCCGGTTCGATGAGAGGGTGGAGGGAGCTATCCCCCTGGCGTTCCTCTCCACCGTCCTCCTGGTCACCCATCGGGCCTTCCTCGCGGCCCATCCGGGACCCGCGGGATGGGGGGAGCGCCTGGAGTGGAGGGGCCTCCGCGACCCGCGCGAATCCCGCGCCTTCGCATACACCGTTGCGTGGGACGGCAAAGAGGTCTGGGCTGTGGGATGGGAGCGGGCAGGGGGGTGGAGTCTGTGGGCTCCACACCTGCCCAGTGAGGGAACCGTGGTCCGGCTCCGGCCTTGGGCGCGGGGAGCAGGGCAGCCCGCCCGGGTGATGGGAATCCGGAGGATCCCGCTCCCAGACGAGCTCGCGGGGCACAGCCTCTGCCAAGCACGGGTGGAGCGGGTTGCGGCAGAACCCTCCACCATGGCACGGGTGGGTTAGCATTCCCCCGCAGGCCGGGATCTGCTAAGCTTCAGGCTGCATCTTCAGCGGGGAGAGGGGGTGCCGAAAGGTGGCACAGCGACTCTGGGAGCCCTCCGCGGAGCGTAGGGCCCAGGCCGAGCTCACCCGGTTTGCGCAGTGGGCGGAGGCACGGTTCGGCCGGAGCCTGCGGCGCTTCGAGGCCCTGCACGCGTGGTCCGTGGACTTCCCTGGAGAGTTCTGGGGAGGGATCTGGGAGTTCTACAGGATCCGGGAGCACACCCCGCACCGCGCGGTGGTGGAGGACTTCCATCGCTTCCCAGGAGCCCGGTGGTTCGTGGGGGCTCGGCTGAACTATGCGGAGAACGCCCTCCGCCGGCGGGACCGAGAGCCCGCCTTGGTGTTCCACAGCGAGCAGGGAGATGTGCGCACCTACACCTTCTGGGAGGCCGCGCAGACCACCGAAGCGCTCGCCGCAAGCCTCACGGAAGAAGGAATCGGGGAAGGGGACGTGGTGGCCGGATACCTTCCCAACATCCCCGAGGGGGTGCTCGCCCTGCTCGCCGCGTCTGCGGTGGGCGCGGTATGGTGCGTGTGCGGCACGGACCTCGGCGTCCCCGCCACCGCGGATCGCCTGGGGCAGCTGGATCCGAAGGTCCTGTTCACCGTGGACCGCTACGTCTACCGCGGGAAGGTGTACGACAACCTGGAACGGGTGGCGGAGCTCACCAAAGCCCTCCCTTCCCTCCGCCGGATCGTGGTGGTGCCCTACGCGGAAGCGGACCTCCCCCGATCCCTCCCGGAGAAGGCGGTCCCGTGGTCGGAATTCCTCGGCCGGACACCACGGGCGCCGTTTGCCTTCCGGCCCGTGGAGGCCCACCACCCGCACATCGTCCTGTTTACCTCGGGAGTCACGGGACGACCCAAGTGCGTGATCCACAGCGTGGCCGGGACCCTCTCCGCCCACCTCAAGACCCTCGGCCTCCAGCTGGACACCCGGGCAGGGGATCGGGTCCTGTTCCTGTCGAGTCCCACCTGGATGGTGTGGAACGTCCAGCCCAGTAGCCTCCTCCTGGGCGCCACCGTGGTCCTCTACGACGGCGCGCCCCTCCACCCGGACGCGGAGGTGATCTGGCGGCTCGTGGATCGGGAGGGGGTGAACCTCGTGGGCTGCGGGGCTACCTTCCTTCTTGCGTGCATGGAGGCCGGCGTGAGTCCCCGCCGTACCTGTCGTCTGGAGACCCTGCGGTCCATGTTTCAAAGCGGAAGTGCTCTCCCCGCGAAGGGGTTTCAGTACGTGTACGAGCACATCAAGCAGGACCTGTTCTTCAACTCCGGGCTGGGCGGCACAGATGTGCAGATGGGGATCCTGGAGGGAACCCCCTGGCAACCCGTGTACGCGGGGCAGATCGCGGGACCGGCCCTGGGCGTGCAGGCCAACGTCTACGACGAGGAGGGAAGGCCCGTGGTGGGAAAGCCGGGGGAGCTGGTGGTGGAGCGGCCCTTCCCCAGCGTCCCCCTGGGCCTGTGGGGAGATGAAGACGGCGAGCAATTCCGGACCACCTATTTCGGGAAGTACCCGGGGGTCTGGCGGCACGGGGACTACGTGCAGAGGGATCCTGAAACCGGAGGCTTCATCCCCCTCGGCCGCAGCGACTTCGTCCTCAAGCCCTCCGGAGTTCGCATCGGGCCTGCAGAGATCTACTCCGTGCTTGCCCGGGTGCCGGAGATTCGGGACTGCCTGGTGGTGGGGCAGAAGTGGAAGGGCGACGAGCGCATCGTGCTGTTCGTGGCACCCCGGGAGGGCGTGCAGCTCACGGAGGAGCTGGCGGAGCGAATCCGCACCCGCCTCCGGCAGGAGGCGAGCCCCCGCCACGTCCCCGCGAGGATCCTGGAGGTGCCCGACATCCCCTACACCCTGAACCTCAAGCGGGCGGAGGGGGCCGTATGGCGGATCGTCAACGGCGGGGAGGTCTCCCCGCAGCTGCGGGGGGCGCTCGCGAATCCCGAGGTACTCGCAGTCTACGAGTGGCTGGCGCGGGAGGAACTGAGCCGGTAGATCTGGAAAACCGGATCCGCAGGCACCGCTGAGCTGGAGATTAGGTTCAGCGAGGAATAGAGATGCTCGGAATCCGGCAGCTGCGGGACGTCCCCATCCCCATGCGGGACGGGCTGAGCCTGTCGGCTAACGTCTCCCTTCCGGACCGGGAGGGCCGCTACCCCGTGATCATGGCCTTCACGAGCTTCGGCAAGGATCGAATGTGGGGGCCTCACGATCCCCTGTGGGGCGTGGCCTACGAGCCCTGGTCCGCTACCCTCACCGCCACCACTCCCTTCGAGGCGGAGGACCCCGAGTTCTGGGTGCGCAACGGGTACGCCCTCGTGATCGTGGATCCCCGGGGATTCGGGCGATCCCCGGGTCGGCGGGTGGCGACGGAGAGCGCGGGGGGAACCGCGGTGGGGGTGGTTCGGGATGGGCTGTGGGCCCGGGACATGTACGACGCCATCCAATGGGCGGGCCAGCAGCCGTGGAGCAATGGGAACGTGGGCCTCAGCGGGGTTTCCATCCTGGGGTTCAGTCAGTGGCGGGTGGCCGCGATGGCCCCACCGCACCTCAAGGCCATCTGCCCGTGGGAGGCTATGACGGATGTGTACCGGGATGTGATGTACCCCGGCGGCATTCCCGAGACCCGCTTCACCCGCCGGGGCTACCGCGGGCCCGAGCCCTCCCCAGCCTGGCCCCCTCCGGAGCACGAGGACCCGCCGACTCCCCTCCCCATGGAGGAAGACGACTTCCTTGCCCAGATCACCGTGCCCGCCCTCATCTGCGGGACCTGGGCGGATCACGGGGCGCACACCCGGGGATCCTTCCGGGCCTTCCGGAAGATCCGGTCCCCGCACAAGTGGCTGTATACCCACGGCCGGCAGAAGTGGGCCACCTTCTATACGGTGGAGGCCATGGCCAGCCGCCTGCTCTTCTTCGACTGCTTCCTCAAGGGCACGGACCGCCGTATCCTAGAGACCCCGCCCGTCCGGCTAGAGGTCCGGGAGGATCTGCACCACTACTTCGTGCGGTACGAACGGGACTTCCCGGTCCCCGGAACCCTGTACCGCCCCCTTTACCTCACGGGCAATGGAACCCTGCAGCCCAGCCGTCCCCCGGAGGAGGCGGAGGTTACCTACGACGGGAATTCCGGCGCTGCCTGGTTCGACTACCGGTTCGAGCGGGACACGGAGGTCGTGGGGTACATGAAGTTGCGGCTGTGGGTAAGCCCAAGGGATGCGGACGACATGGACCTGTTCGTGACCGTACGCAAGCTGAACCGGGACGGACAGGAGGTGTGGTTCGACAGCGATCTCGCACCCGAGCGGTGGCCGGTGGCTTTGGGGTGGCTGCGGCTCTCCTGTCGGGAGCTGGACCCGGAGAAGTCCACCCTATGGGAGCCGTACCCCAGGTCCGTGGTGGAGGGAGGAGCGAAGGTGAGCCCGGGAAGCATCGTGGACTGTGAGATCCCTGTGCTGCCTAGCGCCACCCTGTTCCGGGCCGGGGACGTCCTCCGCCTGGAGATCTCCGGCCGCTACCGCAACGGCGAGGATCCCGGGATCTTCATGGACTACCGGGAGACGGTGAACCGGGGGCGGCACACCCTGTACCTGGGGGGCAAGTGGGACGCCTATCTGCTCGTGCCCATAACCCGGGAGAGCTAAGGTAAGGAGGGGGAGGACCATGCGGAGTCGCGCGTGGCGGGCGCTGGGGGCCATCGGCCTGGTGCTCGTGATGGTCTGGGCTGGCCGGGGGTTAGGGGAGACCGCCCCCGTGGGTCCTAAGCGGGGCGGGATCCTTCGGGTTTCCGATGCCATCCCCAACACCCCCTTCCTCCCGTGGGAGATGTCCGCGGCCTCCATGCCCTCCGCGATGCCGGTGCTGGAGCCCCTGGTGTGGGTGGACCGGCAGAGGCGGATCCACCCGGGACTGGCGGAGCGGTGGGAGATCAGCCCGGACCTCTCCGCCATTACCCTCTTGCTCCGACAAGGGGTGCGGTTCCACGACGGGACGGAGTTCGACGCGGAGGCGGTGCGGTGGAACCTGGAGCGGCAGATCCAGGCCAAGCGGCTGCCGTGGGTGCGGGGGGTGCGGGTGGTGGATCGTTACCGGGTGCGCCTGGAGCTGGCGGAGTGGGACAACCGCCTCCTCAGCGCCCTCTCAGGGCCGGAGGGGCTTGTGGTCTCGCCCGCGTCCGTAGAGCGGAGCGGGATGGAGGGAGCCCGGTGGAACCCGGTGGGGACAGGACCTTTCCGACTCGTGCGGTTCGAGCGGGACGTAGGGATACGGTACCGGCGGTTTGAGGGGTACTGGCAGCGCGGCAAGCCCTATCTCCAGGAGATCGAATACGCGTTCATCCCGGACCTCCAGACCATGCGGGCTGGGTTCCTGGCCGGCCGGCTCGACGTGATCAACGTGGGGGCGATCCCGGACATCGGCTACTCCCTTGTGCAGATGGGATACCCCTCCATCACCGGCCGCGTCGCGCCCAACCTCCTCATCCCCGACAGCGCAAACCCCACCAGCCCCTTCGCGGACGCCCGGGTGCGCATGGCCACCTGGCTCGCCCTGGACCGGGAGGGCATCGCCCGGGCCCTGGGCTACGGGCGCTACCGGGCGGAGTACCAGCTCGCGGCCTTCCCCTCCCCGGAGTACGATCCGGCCATCCAGGGGCCCAAACACGACCCCGAGCAGGCCCGGAGGCTGCTGGCGGAGGCGGGATACCCCCAGGGGTTCCGCACCGAGCTCACCCTCCCTACCGGCCGCATGCCGGACGTGATGAGCGCCATCCAGCACCAGCTGGGGCAGGTGGGGATCCGGGTGGAACTCCGGCCCCTCTCTCCGGGCGGGTGGGTGGAGCGGATCCAGCGGGGGTGGAGTGGACTACTGTTCTACAACCTCGTGTATCAGGCCGACCTCGTCGATACCCTGGGCACCCACTTCTTCGGCCCCTTAGCCTTCGCCAGCTGGAAGCGGCCCGCGGGCCTGGAGCAGGCCTACCACGAGGCCCGGAAGACCCGGACCCCGGAGGTGGTGAAGATGCGGCGGCTCAACCGCTTGCTCATCCGGGAGGCGGACCTCATCCCCGTGGTGCACTCTGGCGCCATGTACGTGCTGCAGCGGTATGTGCGGGACACCTTCCACCTCCAGTGGAAGGGATTGCTCTGGCGGCCTGCGGATGCCTGGCTGGACCGGTGAAGTTAGCCTTCTAGCCCCAGCTCGGGAGCGATGGACCGCAGGGCCTCCACCACCGTGGCGATGTGCTCGTCCAGAGGAACCCCCAGCTCCTCCGCGCCCCGCACCAAGTCCTCCCGCCGCACGGCCCGGGCAAAGGCCTTGTCCTTCATCTTCCGGCGCACGGAGTCCGGATCCACCTTCTGGAGGGATCTCCCCTTCACCAGAGCCACCGCGATCACGAACCCCACCATCTCGTCGCAGGCGAACAGGGCCCGCTCCATGGGGGTCTCCCGCTTCACGCCGGTGTGATCCCCGTGCGCCAGCACGGCCCGCACCCACGGCTCTGGGACCCCGCGCCGCCGCAGCTCCTCTGCGGCCACGAAGGGGTGCTCCTCCAGAGAGGGGTGTCGCTCGTAGTCCAGGTCGTGCAGGAGACCCACGATCCCCCACGCCTCCTCGTCCTCCCCGAATCTCCGGGCATAAGTCCGCATGGCCGCCTCCACCGCCCGCAGGTGCTTGCGCAGGTTCGGATTCTGCACCCACTCGCACACCAGCGCCCAGGCTTCCTCCCGGTTCATACCTCCTCCCCCGAGATCACTAAGTCCATGGGATAGCCCCCGAGGTTTAACGGCCTTCCCTCCGCATCCAAAGCCCAGGTGTCCTCCAGCCGGACCCCGATGCCCTCCTCGGGATAGTAAAGGCCGGGCTCCACTGTGAACACCATCCCAGGCTCCAGCACATCCTCGTTCCCCGGGAAGTCCGCAAGCCGCGGGAGCTCGTGTACCTCGAGCCCCAACCCATGGCCCAGGGAGTGCACGTAGCCCACCTGGGTGGTGGGATCCGAGCCCACGGTGGGATGTCCCCTCTCCTCGAAGAAGGCACACGCCCGCTGCTGCAGCTCCCGACAGGAAACCCCGGGCCCGAGATGCTTCACCACCGCGTGGTAGCACTCCAGCACATCCCGGTACACCTGCCGCAACCGCTCCGACGGCTTTCCCACCACCCATGTCCGGGTCATGTCGAAGCAGTACCCGCCCCCCGCGGGCCTGGGGAAGATGTCGAGGACCAGGGGCTGCCCGGGCCGGAGGAACTGGCCATCCTCCCCCCGGGAGTGCGGTAAACCAGCGTCCCGGCCTTGGCTGAAGATGGTCCCGGTGTCCTGTAGCCCTTCCTCCGCGAGCCACATCCGGATCCGCCGCTTCACTTCTCCGATGGTCACGGGCTCCCCGTTCTCCTGGACGAGGCGATCACCACGAGATCGGAGGGTGCGGAGGAAACCCGCCACCTTCTGCACCACCCGCCCCGTAGCCTCCCCTGTCCGGCGGATAGCCTCGATCTCCTCGGGTTCCTTGGTCATGCGGGCCACGGTCACCAAGGGGCGGTCGTACTCCCCCACCACCTCGATTCCAGGAATCCCCTCCGCGATGGCCCGCAGCAGGAGGTAGGCGGCCCCCCGGTCCATCTGCCCGAAAAAGAGCACCCGGCCCCGCACGCCCTCCTCCTCGAATACCCTCCGCAGAAGGGCCACGTGGGCCCGCAAGAAGTCCCCGCCCGCCTCTTCGAGCATCTGCTTGAAGTTGTAGAGACCCAGGTTGCGGGTCCGTAGCCCGGTCTTCTCCGCCTCCCCCCGCTCCATGGTGCCGTGGCAGAGAACCGGGGGGTGCCCCCGGCGGTGGATGTAGAGGGCTCCCGCGTAGATGGGGGCCCCGCGCATCACGTAGAACAGATTCGGGTCCTCACTCCCCCCCATGCCCACCAGGGCATCGTAGCCCCGTTCCACCATGAGCCGCTCTAGGTCCGCGCGCACAGCTCCCTCCCAAGATATTTCTCGAGAAATACCCTAGGCAGGACCGCCCAGGAGGAGGTCGCAGAGCCGGGCCAGATCCTCTTCCGAGTAGAACTCCATCTCCAGGACCCCCTTGCGCCGCCCCCGCCGGATCCGTACCTGGGTTTGGAACTTCTCCCGCAAGGCCTCCAGCACCGCCTCCACATCGGGGTCCATCCGGCGGGAGCCCTGGGGTCTGGGCCGCTTATGGCCTTCCAGGGCGATGCGCTCCTCCAGGGCCCGAACCGATAACCCCTGCTCCAGCGCGGCCCGCCACAGCCGCTTCCGGACGGCCGGGTCCTCCACGGTGAGGAGCAGCCGGCCGTGGGCCTCCGATAGTCGACCTTCCTCGAGGCTGCGGAGGATGGGCTCGGGCAGGGTGAGCAGGCGCAGGGCATTCGCCACCGCGGGCTGGCTCAGGCCCACCGCCTCCGCCACCTGCCGCTGGGTGAGCCCGAACTCGTTCAGCAAGCGGTGGAAGGCCCGGGCCCGCTCCACGGGGTTCAGGTCCTCCCGCTGGAGGTTCTCCACCAGGGCTACCTGAAGGGCCTGGGCGTCCGAGAGGGGGCGCACCAGGGCCGGGATCCGCTCCAGGCCCGCCAGAACCGCAGCCCGCCACCGCCGCTCCCCGGCCACCAGCTCGTACTCCCCTCCCACAGGCCGCACCAGGACGGGCTGCAGGACCCCGTGCGTCCGGATGGAGGCCACGAGCTCCTCCAGGGATTCCGGGGAGATCTCCTGACGGGGCTGGACCCGGCTGGGTCGGATCCGTTCCAGGGGCAGGAGCTCCACGGGTTCCCCGCGCGCTACCCCTCCGGCCCCCGGGATAAGGGCCCCCAGTCCTTTTCCGAGCCCCCTTCTCTGCCGCTCACCCATCCTTGCCCTCCCCCCACAGCCGCTCCGCCACCTCCTCCGCCAGAGCGTCGTAGGCGGCCGCGCCCCGGGAGTGGGGATCGTACAGGAAGATGGGTTGCCCATGGCTGGGAGCCTCCGCGAGCCGCACGGTGCGCGGGATCACGGTCCGGAAAACCTCCCCCCCGAAGAAGGCCCGCACCTCCCGGGCCACCTGCTCGCTGAGCTTGGTGCGCGGATCGTACATGGTGAGCACTACCCCTCCCACGCGGAGCTGCGGATTCAGGGACTCCCGGACGAGTTCCAGGGTGCGCAGGAGCAGGGAGAGGCCCTCGAGGGCGTAGTACTCGCACTGGATGGGCAAGAGGGCTTGGTCCGCGGCCACCAGGGCGTTGAGGGTCAGCAGCCCCAGGGACGGGGGACAATCCACCGCCACGAGATCGTAGCGGTCCCGTAGGCCCTCCAGGGCCTCCCGGAGCCTCCCCTCCCGGTCCACCTCCGTGGCGAGCTCCACCTCCGCGCCCGCGAGCTCCACGGTGCTGGGGGCCACCTCCAGGCCGTCCACCGCGGTGGGGAGCAGCACGGCCCGGAGGGGAAGGCGCCGGAGGAGGACGTCGTATACGGAGGACCGGAGCCCCTCCTTGGGGATCCCGAGGCCGCTTGTAGCGTTGCCCTGGGGATCCAGGTCCACCAGCAGGACCCTGCGTCCCCTGCGAGCCAGGGCCGCGGAGAGGTTGAGGGCCGTGGTGGATTTCCCCACCCCGCCTTTCTGGTTCACCACCGCTAAGACGGCCGCCATGATTTCTCGGGAAATACCACGGCCCGCCGGATCCTTCCCGGGGCCCAGGGGATCTCCCGCTCTACCACCTCTCCTCCCTTCGGGGTTTCCGCCTCCGGCCCCAGGGGGATGAAAATCCGTCCATCCGGTCGCACGAGGCCCTGCGCGAGTTCCCGGACCGCGAGGGGGGGAGCCACGGCCCGGGCCACCACGAGGTGGTATCGAAGGTGGTGTTCGGGCATCTGGGCCGCCTCCTCCGCCCTCCGGGCCACCACCTCCACCCGGGGTACCTGGAGTTCCAGGACCGCCCGCTCCAGGAATGCGGCCCGCCTCTGTCGGGGTTCGAGTAGGACTAACCGGAGATCGGGCCTGGCGATGGCCCACACGAGGCCCGGAAACCCAGCCCCGCTGCCCACATCCGCCACCCACGATTCACGAGGGGGATCGGCCATGACGAGGAGGAGCAGGCTATCGAGCAGGTGCCGCTTCATCAGTTCCTCCCGGGACGCGGGAGCCACTAGGTCCACCCGCACGTTCCAGGCCATTACGAGATCCAGGTGTCGCTCCAGGCGGCGGAGCTGCGGCCCGTCCAACGCCAGACCCAGGGCAGCCGCGGCTTCCTCAAGCGTCATGCGGCGTGGTCCGCGGTCTGCGGATCGGCCGCCTTCCCCGCGGCCGGGACCGCTTCCGGGGTTCCACCACCACGTGGCGGTCCTTACCCTCCCCCTCGCTGTGGGTGGTCACCTCAGGGTGGGAGGCCAGGGCCGTGTGCACGATCCGCCGCTCTTTGGGATCCATGGGCGGGAGGTGGACAGCCCGGCCCTCCCGCACTGCCCGCTGGGCAGCCCGCTGCGCCATGGCCACCAGGGAGGCCCGGCGGCGCTCCCGGTACCCCGCCGCGTCCACCTCCACGGGTACCGCCCGTCCCACCGCACGGTGCACCAGGAGCGACAGCACCGCCTCAAAGGCCTGCAAGCCCCTCCCGTGGCGCCCGATGAGGGCCGCGAGGTCCTCCCCCTCTACCTCCACCGCCACTCCTTGCTCCAACTGCCGCGCCCGCACCGTGCCCTGCAGCCCCATATGTCGCAGGAGGGTCTGGGCGATCTCCGCGGCCCGATCCGCCTCCGGGGCCGTGGTGCCCTTCGGCACCACCCGAACCCTCGCCTCCCTCCCTCCGAACCCCAGGAACCCCCTGGAGCCCTCATCCAGGACCTCGATCTCCGCCTCCTCCCGGGAAAGCCCGGACATGCGCAGTGCGGCTTCGATGGCCTCCTCCACGGTACGACCGGATCCGATGAACTCCCTCACGTTCCCCTGACCTCCGCTTCCGCGCTCTTCCGCCTCCGGCGACCACCGGCCGGGGCCTCCCCCTGCGGTCTTTTTTGGGACTTCGGAAGCCCCACCACGGACAGGTATTCGGCCACGTACGCCACCGTGGACACGAACCAGTACAGGGACAGTCCCACCGGGAAGTTCAAGCTGAAGTAGCCGATGAGGAACGGCATGAACAGGAACATGCGGGATTGCTGGGGATCTGTCACGGAAACCCGCTGCTGGAAGTAGGTGCTGGCGCCGATGAGCACGGGCACGAGGGCGTAGGCCACCGCCGCGGCGATCCCGTATTTCCCGGGATCCGCCAGCACGGTGATGGGGTGTACCAGGAGATCCCAGGGCCCAAAGGGGACGGTCTTGAGGACCTCCCCGGTGCGGGAGACGAAGTGAGCGGGAGTGCTGAGCACCTGATACAGGGCGAACAGCACGGGCATCTGCAGGAGCATGGGCAGACACCCTCCGAAGGGGTTCACCCCATGGGCCCGGTACAGGTCCATCATCTCCCGGTTGAGCCGCTGGGGATCGTCTCGGTACTTCCGCTGGAGGGCCTGGATGTGGGGCTGGAGCTTCTGCATCTCCTTCATGGAGCGCAGCTGCTTCCGGGTAAGGGGGTGGAGGACCAGTTTCACCGCGAGGGTGAGGAGGATGATGGCCCATCCGTAAGAGCCCGTGATCCCGTAGAAGAACTGAAGGGCATGATTGAGCTGTGCCACGAGCCATCCGAACACCGTTCTCCTCCTGCCCGGTGCTAGGGCACGGGATCGTATCCCCCAGGATGGAAGGGGTGGCAGCGACTCAGGCGGCGCAGGGCGAGCCAGGTCCCCCGGAGGGGACCGTGGGCCTGGATGGCCTGTGCCGCGTACTCCGAGCACGAGGGCACAAACCGGCACGTGCGGGGCAGGAGGGGCGAGATCAGGCGCTGGTAGGCCCGGATCCCGAGGACCAGCAGCTTCCCTACGAGCCGCACCACGTGCCCTCCCGGAGCCCCGTCCCTGTCAGGGCGCCGCTGGCATCCAACAGCCCCACCAGCTCCGCGCGCAGCCCCTCCCAACTGGCCTGGGCTGCCTGGCTGCGGGCCACTACCACCACTTCCTGGTCGGGCCGCAGGGGCAAGAGCCTCAGGATCTCCCGGATCCTGCGTCGGATCCGGTTGCGCACGACCGCCTTTCCGAGTTTGCGTCCCACGGAAATTCCCACCCGTGTGGGCCCGGGCCGCACCCGGCGGTAGACCACCACCAGGATCCCTCCGTGCCGCTCCCCTTCCATGTACACCGCCTGGAACTCCTGCCGGGTCCGGAGAGTAGGCCAGGGGCTCCGCCGCCCGCAAGGAGGGGTCCTTACGCGGTCAGCCGCTTGCGCCCCTTCTGCCGCCTGCGCTTGAGGACGTTCCGGCCCCCGGGCGTGCGCATCCGTACCAGGAACCCGTGGGTCCGCTTGCGCTTCCGACGCTTTGGCTGGTACGTCCGCTTCAAGGATACCCTCCTGGTCCTGCGTCATGCCTCCCCTCACCCCACGCGAGCCCCGCCTAGTATAGCATCCCCGGACTCCCCGGTCTGTGGACAGCCTGTGGACAAACCAGCAGTTTTCCACAACTTTTCGGGGCGCCCGGACCCCGTGGCTTGGGCCAGACGGATCCCACCCCCGCTCCCCAACCGCCTCGGGAGCGGGGAGGCGGGCCGGTGGGAGGAGGATTATCAACAGGTTTTTCACGGGTTGTGGATAACTTCCGGCAGGCGCGATACCATTACGGTCACGGGCGGTGGTGGGGGAAGGGAAGGCCTCGTTTTCGGGTCGGCCTGGCGTGGTTTTCGAGGCCTTTTTGAGAGCCTTCCCCAACAAGGGAAGAATCCCGGTGGAAAGGGGCGAAAGGGAGCTGCGGGGAGGTCGAGGAGGAGGAATCGGCCAGGGGTCGTGCAATTGATCCCTCTCGCCATCGGGGTGAGTGGAATGTCGCTGCGGGAGTTGCTGGACCAGATCATCCGGGAGCAGGAGGGGAGGGCAGAGCCCGAGGGGACTCCGGAGGTGCGCCTTGCCATCTACGACTCCCCCCTCGCGGAGCCCCGGGTGATCTCCCTCTCCAGCGACGACTTCCACGAACTCGTGGGGAAGCTGGCCGCGGCCACCTACGAGCACGCGCAGCGGCGGGGCAGCCGCATCCCCTTCGTGGTGATCCGGGAGATCGTGGAGAACCTGATCCACGCGCACTTCAAGAACGCGGTGATCACCATCAGCGAGGACGGAAACACCATCCGGATCTCGGACCAGGGCCCGGGCATTCGGGACAAGGAGAAGGCCATGCAGCCCGGGTTTACCACGGCCACGGCCACCATGCGGAAGTACATCCGGGGGGTGGGAAGCGGGCTCCCCATCGCCCGGGAGCAGTTGAGCTTCCTGGGCGGAATGATCTCCATCGAGGACAACCTCAACGGCGGGACGGTGGTGACCCTTCAGATGAACCCCCCCCGGCCCGCTCCTCGGCCTGGGGAGCGGGCCGAGCCCCGGCTCACGGAGCGGCAGGGGCGGGTGCTGTTGCTGGTGGCGGAGTTCGGTAGCGCCGGACCCACCACCGTGGCCCGGGAGCTGGATATCAGCCTGAGCACCGCGTACCGGGAACTCGCGGCCCTCGAGGAGATGGGGCTCGTCCAATCGCACGCGGGCGGCCGGCGCACCCTCACGGAGGAGGGCGTCCGGTACCTCGATAAGGTCTTCAAAGCCGGAGGAGGAGCATGAAGGCGAGGGAGGACCACGCGCGCCATCTCTGGCAGGAGGCCCTCGGACGGCTCCAGGAACGGATCGCGCGGCCGGGGCCCGGCCTGGAGTTGTTCCTCAAGAGCGCCAAGCCCCTGAGCCTGGAGGAGGACGCCCTCCTGCTAGGGGTGCCCAACCTCCTCGCCAAACAGTGGGTGGAGGAGCGCTACCAGCCCCTGCTGGAGGAGGAGCTCTCCCGCCTGGTGGGCCGCCGCCTGGGGCTCCGCTTGGTGATCACGGAGGACGGCCCAACTGAGGAACCCCGGCCCACAGCCTCCCCCCGGGCCCGGTTTGAGGGCATGCCCCTCTCCCCCCGCTACACCTTCGAGACCTTTGTGGTGGGAAGTGGAAACCGGTTCGCCCACGCGGCGGCCCTGGCTGTGGCGGAGGCGCCCGCCCGGGCCTACAATCCCCTGTTCATCTACGGGGGCGTGGGACTCGGCAAGACCCACCTCCTCCAGGCCATCGCCCATCACCTCCTCCGCAGCGGCCGGGAGATCCGGGTGTTCTACTGCACGGGCGAAAAGTTCACCAACGAGGTCATCAGCGCCATCCAGGGCGGCCGGACGGAGGACCTCCGTCGCCGCTACCGGAGCGTGGACGTCCTGCTCATCGACGACATCCAGTTCATCGCAGGCAAGCCCAGCACCCAGGAGGAGTTCTTCCACACCTTCAACGCCCTGCACGAGGCAGGCAAGCAGATCATCCTCACCTCGGACCGACCGCCAAAGGACATCCACACCCTGGAGGAGCGGCTCCGGAGCCGGTTCAGCTGGGGGCTCATCGCGGATGTGCAGCCCCCCGACTACGAGACCCGGGTGGCCATTCTCCGCAAGAAGGCGGAGCTGGAGCGGATGAGCGTCCCGGACGAGGTAACGGAGTTCATCGCGCAGCACTTTACCTCCAACATCCGGGAGCTGGAAGGCGCCCTGGTGCGGGTGGTGGCCTACGCCACCCTCACCCGGGTGCCCGTCACCCTGCAGCTTGCCCGGGAGGTCCTCCGGGACATCCTTCCGGACGACCGCCCCCAGCCCATTACCATCGAGGCCATCCAGCGGGTGGTGGCGGAGCAGTTCGGCATTCGATTCGAGGACATGAAGGCACGGCGGCGTACCAAGGGCGTCGCCTTCCCGCGGCAGCTGGCCATGTACCTTGCCCGGGAGCTCACAGACTCCTCCCTCCCCCGCATCGGAGAGGAGTTCGGGGGCCGGGATCACACCACCGTGCTCCATGCATGCGAGCGCGTGCGGGAAGAGCTGCGCAAGGATCCCTACCTGGCCGCTCAAGTAGACCGGATCGTGCAGCAGCTGCGCAATTCCCCAAAACCTGTGCACAAGCTGTGAGCCGCTCCTGGGTTGTCCACACGCCTCCTCTCCGGCCGCCCCGTGCGCTCCCTCTGTCCACGGGCAGTACCTTCCGAAGTCCACATCCTGTGCCCCTTCTGGGGCTGCGTCGTACAATGGTTTCGGCGCTTTTCCCCGTTCTCCACAGGGCCGACGACGATGACGACAAAATCTTTTGAACTTCCAGCTTGAGCCCGGAGGAACGAGAACCATGAGGGTTTCGTGCGAGCAGGGAGTTCTTGAGCAGGGCGTGCACCTCGTCCAGAGGGCGGTGAGCACCCGCACCACCCTGCCCATCCTTTCCTATCTGCTGTTCGAGGCTACGGACGCGCAGCTGGAGATCTCGGCCACGGATCTGGAGATCGCCATGCGCACCGCCTTGCCCGCCCACGTGGACCGACCGGGCAGCGTGGCGTTGCCCGCGCGCTTGGTGGGGGAGATCGTGGGAGCTCTACCCCCCTCGACGGTGGAGCTGGAGGTGCCCGAGGGATCCACCACCGGGTACATCCGGTGCGGACGAGGGGCGTTCGAGCTCTTGGGCCTTCCGGCCTCGGACTTCCCCCGGGGTCCGCAGGAGGAGGCAAAGCCCATCTGCTCCATCCAGGCCCCACTGCTCAGGACCCTCATCCGGTCCACCCTCTTTGCGGCCAGCACGGACGAGACCCGGCCCTTCCTCACGGGGGTGTACGTGGTGACGAGTGGACGGGAGATCCGGGCGGTGGCCACGGATGGGGGCCGGTTGAGCCTGCGGAGAGCCCGATTGAGCTCGGAAGCCGGGGAGATGAGCGCCATTGTGCCCGCCCGGGCCATGCGGGAGCTGGATCGGGCCTTGGGGGGCTTGGAGGAGGAGGTGGAGATCGCCCTGGGTGCTGGACAGGTGGTGGTGACCCTGCCGAACGTGCGGCTCACCTCCCGGCTCATCGCGGGGAACTTTCCTCAGTACGAGCAGGTGATCCCCCGGGAGTGGAAGCTGCGGGTGCAGGTGGGGACGGAAGCGCTGCGGGCCGCGGTGCGGCGGGTAGCCATCACCGCGCGGGATTCCGCGAGCGTGGTGCGGTTCCGGGCCGGGGAGGGAGTCCTGCGGCTGGAGTCCAACACCCCGGAGGTGGGCTCCGCCTACGAGGAGCTGGAGGTGGCGCTGGAGGGCGAGCCCATGGAGGTGGCCTTCAACGCCCGTTACCTCCTCGATGCCCTGGCCGTCATAGAGACCGGAGAGATGGTGCTGGAGCTTACAGGTCCCCTCTCCCCAGGGGCCTTACGCCCCGCGGGAAGCGAGGACTACGTCTACGTCCTGGCTCCGGTTCGGGTGTACGGGTAGGATGCAGGAGGTGCCGATTCGAACCCCCACCATTGCCCTCGGAGCCTTCCTGAAGTGGGCCCATGTGGTGCGCAGCGGGGGGGAGGCAAAGTACTGGATCCAGGCCGGGTGGGTCCGGGTGAACGGTCAAGTGGAACGGCGGCGGGGAAGGGTACTCCGTCCGGGGGACGTGGTGGAGGTAGGGGGAAGGGTCCTGGTGGTGCGGGCGGGCGGGAATGCTGGTGCGCACGCTTTTTCTCCTTGAATTCCGGAACTACGCCCGCGCAGAACTGGCGTTCGCGCCCGGGCTCAACCTCCTGGTAGGCCCGAACGGCGCGGGCAAGACCAACGTGCTGGAAGCCATCGACCTCGTGGTGACGGGCCGCAGCCATAGGGCCGTGCGGGAGGCGGACGCTATCCGGTTCGGCGCACCCTGGGCCCTGGTGCGGGCCACCTTGGAGCGACGGCATGGGATCCACACCGTAGAAGTACGGCTGGAGCGGACGGGGCTGAAGACCATCCGGGTGCAGGGAAACCGGGTGCACCGGGGGGATCTTTTGGGTCGCGCGGTCCGGGTTCTCGCTGGGCCAGAGGACGCGGGGGTGGTACACGGGCCCTCCGTGTACCGGAGACGGTTGCTGGACGGGCTTCTCTGCCAGCTGAGCCCCTCCTACTACCACAACCTCTTGCGGTACACCCGGGTGGTGCAACAGCGCAACCGCCTCCTGCGGGCCCAGGCCCCTCCGCACCTGCTGGAGGTGTGGGACGAGCAGCTGGTGGAAGTAGGGTGTGCCATCACGGAGCGACGGGCGGAGCTGGTGAGCCGTCTGGAGCCCATTGTCCACGAGGTGGGAGGGCCTATGGCGGGGGGGGTGCTCCGGGTGGTGTATCGGCCTTCGTGGGAACTGGGGGAAGACCTTCCGGAGAGAGCCCGGGCGATGCTGTTCCGTCAGCGCCGGGAGGAGTACCGCAGGGGCATGACCCTCTCGGGGCCGCACCGGGACGAGCTGGAGATCACCCTCGATGGGGTTCCCCTGCGGGCATACGGATCCAGGGGACAGCAGCGGGCCGCGGTCCTGAGCCTGCGGCTTGCGGAGCGGGAGGTGGTGCGGCAGGAGACGGGAGAGGACCCGGTGATGCTCCTGGACGATGCCGGGGCGGAGCTGGACGCGCGGCGGACCCAGGAGCTCCTGCGGCTGCTGTCCGAGGGTCCGCAGGCCATCTTCACCGCCACAGACCGCTCCCACCTGCCTGCCCGGGAGGTGCACGTGCTGGAGCTGGGGGCGCGATGAAGGGCCCGGTGCGTCTGGGGGAGCTCCTGCGTACCTGCGCGGCGCGGCTGGGGGTGATGGGTGCGCTGGAGGAGGCGGAGGTCCTAGCCGCATGGCAGGCTCTGTATGGAACAGAGCGGGATGTCCGGGCGGAGGCCTTCCGGGCCGGAACCCTCATTCTCTCGGCCCGGAACGCGGCCGCGGCGCAGGAGGCGAGCCTCCGGCGGGCCGCCTTCCAGGCGGAGCTGAACCGGCGGCTGGGCCGGGCCCTCGTCCGAACCATCCGGGTGGTCCAGGGAACCCGGAACTGAGCAGCCGCGTGGTTCCTGGATCAGGAGGGGAAATTCCTCATGTACCTGCACCTGGGTGGTGACCTCGTGGTGCCCTTCCGGGAGATCGTGGGCATTCTGGATCTTCGGTGCATCCAGGCCTCGGAAGCCAACCAGGCCTTCCTACGGCGGACCGCGGAGGCAGGCCGGCTCTTCGGGACCGACCTCAGCCGCGCCCGGGCCCTGGTGGTGACCGTAAGAGGGGTGTACGCCAGTTCCGTCTCCCCGAAGACCTTGGCCCGGAGGGCCCAGACGGGCTGGTGAAGGCGGGACTCTTAGCCGGAAACCCGCTTCCCAAAAGGCTTTGGGCCGTTGACGGCCTTCCGCCTTTCCAGTATCCTTTCATCTGTTAATGTGCTTTCTCAAGCCCAGCACGCACGGGGAGTCGGAGGCAAAAAGGGATGTCCGAGCACACATACGGCGTACACCAGATCGAGGTTCTCGAGGGACTGGAGGCGGTCCGGCGGCGGCCGGGGATGTACATCGGGAGTACCGGGAGCCGCGGCCTGCACCACCTTCTCTGGGAGGTGGTGGACAACAGCGTGGACGAGGCCCTAGCGGGTCGGTGTACCCGGATCGAGGTGGTGCTGCATCAGGACGGGAGCGCCACCGTGGTGGACGATGGGAGTGGGATCCCCGTGGAGGTCCATCCGCAGACCGGGAGGAGCACGGTGGAGACCGTACTGACCATGCTCCACGCGGGCGCCAAGTTCGGCAGCGGGGCCTACAAGGTCTCCGGCGGGCTGCACGGGGTGGGGGTGTCCGTGGTCAATGCCCTCTCGGAGTGGCTGGAGGTGGAGGTCCGGCGGGGGGGGAAGCGCTGGCGGCAGCGATATGCTCGAGGAAAGCCCACCACGCCCCTTGAGACGGTGGGAGAAGCCCAGGACACGGGTACCCGGGTACGCTTCAAGCCCGACCCGCAGATCTTCGTGGAGAGGGAGTTCCAGTACGAGCTGGTGCGGCAGCGGCTAGAGGAGCTGGCCTATCTCAACGCGGGGCTGCGACTCAGCCTCCTGGACGAGCGCACGGGCAAGCGGGAGGAGTTCCGGTATGAGGGGGGGATCGCGGAGCTCGTGCGATCCCTGAACCGACACCGAAAGGTCCTCAACGATCCGCCCTTCTACTTCCGGCGGGAGCGGGACCGGGTGGAGGTGGAGGTGGCCATCCAGTACAACGAGGGGTACGTGGAGCACGTGCTCTCCTTCGTGAACACCATTCCCACCACGGAGGGCGGCACGCACCTGGCAGGCTTCCGGGCGGCCCTCACCCGGGTCGCGAACGATTACGCCCGGCGGGCCGGAATGCTGAAGGAGGGGGAGGATTCCCTGGTAGGGGAGGACGTGCGGGAGGGGCTGAGCGCGGTCCTCAGCCTGAAGATGCCCGACCCCCAGTTCGAGGGGCAGACCAAGACGAAGCTGGGCAACACGGAGGTCAAGGGCATCGTGGAGTCGCTGCTGGGGGAGGCGTGGGCGGATTACCTCGAGACCCATCCTCCGGAGGCCCGGCGCATCCTGGCGAAGGCCATCCAGGCCATGAGGGCCCGGGAGGCGGCCCGGCAGGCCCGGGAACTGGTGCGCCGCAAGAGTGCTTTGGAAGTGAGCACCCTTCCCGGGAAGCTGGCGGACTGCGTGGAGCGGGATCCCCTGCGGGCGGAGCTCTTCATCGTAGAAGGCGATTCCGCCGGGGGCTCGGCCAAGCAGGGTCGGGACCGGAGGTTCCAGGCCATCCTGCCCATCCAGGGCAAGATCCTCAACGTGGAGAAGGCACGCCTGGATAAGATGCTGAACCACGAGGAGATCCGGGCCATCATCACGGCCCTGGGGACCGGGATCGGTGCGGACTTCGACCTCAACAAGCGGCGGTACGACCGGGTGATCCTGATGACGGACGCGGATGTGGACGGTGCCCACATCCGCACCCTGCTGCTGACCTTTCTCTACCGGTACATGCGGCCCCTCATCGAGCACGGGAAGGTGTACGTGGCCGTACCGCCCCTCTATCTGGTGCGCAACGCCCGGGAGAAGCGGTATGCGTACTCCGACGAGGAGCTGGCCGCCATCCTCAAGGAGTGGAAAGGACCGGTGGAGGTGCAGCGCTATAAGGGGCTGGGGGAGATGAACCCGGAGCAGCTGTGGGAGACCACCATGGATCCCCGTACCCGCACCCTCATCCGGGTGGAGATCGAGGATGCAGAGGAGGCGGATCGCATCTTCCGCATCCTCATGGGGGAGGCGGTGGAACCCCGGCGGCAGTTCATCGTGCGCTACGCCCGGGAAGTACGGAACCTGGACATCTGAGGTGAGGGAACGCCATGGCGGTGGACGAGCGGGTCCTGCCCAAACCCGTGGAGCGCGAGATGCAGGAGGCGTACCTGGACTACGCCATGTCCGTCATCGTGTCCCGGGCGCTTCCCGATGTGCGGGACGGCCTCAAGCCCGTGCAGCGTCGGATTCTTGTGGCCATGCACGACCTGGGGCTGGCCCCGAACCGTCCCTACCGGAAGTGCGCGAAGATCTGCGGGGACACCTCCGGCAACTACCACCCGCACGGGGAGGGCGTCATCTACCCCACCCTGGTGCGCATGGCTCAGGAGTGGGTGATGCGCTACCCGCTGGTGGACGGCCAGGGCAACTTCGGGAGCATCGACGACGACCCGCCGGCCCAGATGCGCTACACGGAAGCCCGGCTCACGGCCGTGGCCATGGAAATGCTGGCGGACCTCGACAAGGACACCGTGGACTTCGTCCCCAACTTCGACCAGAGCCGTCAGGAGCCCACGGTCCTGCCCGCCCGCTTTCCCAACCTCCTCGCGAACGGCGCGAGCGGGATCGCGGTGGGCATGGCCACCAACATTCCCCCCCACAACCTCCGGGAGATCTGCGATGCCCTCGTAGCCCTCCTGGAGGATCCCGCGCTTTCCACCGAGGAGCTCATGAAGATCGTGCGGGGGCCGGACTTCCCCACGGGCGGCCTCATCCTGGGTCGGGAGGGGATCCGGGAGGCGTACACCAAGGGCCGGGGCACCATCGTGATGCGGGCCAAGGCCCACATCGAGGAGCTGCGGGGCGGGAGGGCTGCCATCGTGGTCACGGAGCTCCCCTACATGGTGAACAAGGCCGCCCTCATCAGCCGCATCGCGGAGCTGGTGCGGGAGAAGAGGATCCAGGGCATCGGCGATCTCCGGGACGAGTCGGACCGGGAAGGCATCCGGGTGGTGATCGAGCTGCGGCGGGAGGCAAACCCGCAGGTGGTCTTAAATCAACTCTACAAGCACACCCAGATGCAGACGAACTTCGGGGCCATTCTCCTGGTCCTGGTGGGCGGAGTGCCCCGCCAGCTTACCCTGCGGGACTTGCTGTGGCACTACCTGGAGCACCGGCGCAACGTCACCACCCGCCGGGTGCGGTTTGAGCTGGCCCGGGCGGAGGAGCGCGCCCACATCCTGGAGGGGTTGAAGGTGGCCCTGGACCACCTGGACCGGGTGATCGCCCTCATCCGGGCGAGCCGGGACGTCCCCACGGCCCGGGAAGGGCTCATGAAGACCTTCGGGCTCAGCGAGCGGCAGGCGGAGGCCATCCTGGAGATGCGGCTGCAGCGTCTCACGGGCCTGGAACGCAGCAAGGTGGAGGAGGAGTACCGGGAGCTTCTCAAGGCCATTTCCTACTACCAGGACGTGCTGCGGGATCCCCGGAAGGTGGACGCCATCCTCCGGGAGGAGATCCTGGAGATCAAACAGAAGTACGGGGATCCCCGGCGCACGAAGATCACCACCGCGGAGGAGGTGACCCTCGAGGAGGAGGACCTCATCCCCGATACGGAGGTGGTGATTACCCTCACCCGGGACGGGTTCATCAAGCGGGTGCCGCTGGAGACCTATCGGGCCCAGCGCCGAGGTGGCCGGGGGGTGGTGGGTGCCGCGGCCCGGGAAGAGGACTTCGTGGAGCACCTGCTGGTCACCACCAACCACACCTACTTGCTGTTCTTCACCAACCGGGGTAAGGCCTACCGGCTGCGGGCCTTTGATGTGCCGGAGTCAGGACGCACCGCCCGCGGTACAGGGCTCATGAACTTGGTGAGCCTGGGACCCGCGGAGCGGGTCACCGCGGTGATCCCCGTGCGGTCCTTCGAGGACGGGGGATACCTCCTCATGGTGACCAAGCAAGGGTTGGTGAAGAAGACGGGCCTGATGGAGTTCCTGGGGACCCGCCGGACGGGCCTCGTGGCCATCACCCTCAAGCCGGGGGATGAGCTGGTGGCCGTGCGACGCACGGATGGCAGGCGGGAGGTCATCCTGGGAAGCCGGGAAGGGCAGTGCATCCGGTTTCGGGAAGCAGGGGTGCGGGAGATGGGCCGGGCCGCGGCGGGAGTCCTGGGCATCCGGCTACGGCAGGGCGACGAGGTGGTGGGGGCCGCGGTGGTGGGCGAGAAGCCCGAGGTGCTTACGGTGACGGACCAGGGCTATGCCACCCGAACCCGGGTGGAGGAGTACCGCCTGCAGGCCCGGGGCGGGGCTGGCGTCCGGAACGTGCGGGTGGGGCCTAAGAACGGCCGGGTGGTGGCCATTCGGGGGGTAGGTCCAGACGACGAGGTGCTCCTGGCGTCCGAGCAGGGGCAGATCCTCCGGACGTGGGTGCGGGAAATCCGCATGGTGGGCCGGGGCGCCCAGGGGGTGCGGGTGATGCGGCTGGATCCGGGCGACCGGGTGAGCGCGGTGGCGGTGGTGGAGCCGCCGCAGGGATGATTTTTAAAACAGGGATGATTTTTAAAAATCCCCGTGGAGGCTAGAAAGGAGTCGGGACGCGGGTTGTAGAAATTTGCCGGCCGGAAAGCACACCGCAGCGGGAGGAGGGAGGAGATGAACAAGGAGCAGCTTGTGGAGCGCATCGCGCAGGTAGCCGGCCTCAGCAAGAAGGACGCGAACGCAGCTCTGGATGCCGCGCTGGATGCCATCAAGACGGCCCTGAGACGTGGGGAGAAGGTCACCCTGGTGGGCTTCGGCACCTTCCAGGTTCGGGAGCGGCGGGCCCGGGAGGGCCGCAACCCGCAGACCGGGGAGAAGATCCGGATCCCAGCCCGGAAGGTGCCCGCCTTCACCGCCGGCAAGGAGCTGCGGACCGCGGTGGCCGGAGCCCGCCGCCGCTGATCGCGGGGCCGCGCAAGCCGAAGACGCCCGGGGATCCCCCGGGCGTCTTTGTCGTGGAGGGTCTTCTTCTGCCCCCTCCATCCGGTAAACTGGGGAGGAAAGTGTACGGAGGAGGCCATGGGAGAGGCGCAGAGGCTTGGGGCATACCTCGAGGAGGTCCGGGAAGCAGTGCTCCGGACCGCGGCCCCCCTGAGCGAGGACCAGCTGAACCGGAGGCCGCCGGGCCTACTGAACACCCCAGGGATCCTCCTGCGGCATCTTGCGGGGTCGGAGCGGTACTGGATCCACCGGATCGTCGGCGGGGAGGCCTTCCAGCGGGATCGGGAGGCGGAGTTCGCCCTGGACGTTCCGGTGCGCAAGGCAGAGGTGCTGGAGGAGATCCGACGGGTGGCGGAGCGCACCTGCCGGATCCTTCAGGGCCTTCCGGACGCGGCCCTGGAGGAGACCGTGGAGGTCCAGAGGGGAAGCGAGACAGGTATGGCCACGAAGCGGTACGCCATCCTCCACACGATTTCCCACTACAGCTACCATCTGGGACAGCTGCGCATCTACGCCAGGCTCCTGGCCTCCTGAGGCCTGGTCCCACGTCCGTCCGAAGGTCACCGGGGGGAAGGGGCGTCACTCCGGGGACGAGGTGCACGGATGCGGTTGGGGCTAGCCTTTCTATGGATCCTCGCCGCCATCGCGGAGGGGTATCGCCGGATCGCCGGGACGCTTCCTGAGCCGTTCCATGTGGTGGGTCCGTGGTTCGCACTCCTCCTGACCATACTCCCCCTGGTCGGGGCGGCCCGGGAATTCCGGGAGGGCGAGCGGATCGAGGGACTCAAGAGCAGTCTGTGGGCCCTGCTGGGCATCGTGACGCTGCTCTTCGGCCCGGCCTGGCTGCGGTTCGGCGGATAGGCTTCAGCCCCTGCGTGCTAGGCGGGCCGGGAGGAGGACGTGCGGGGAATCGGTGGAACCTGACACGATGAGCTCCGTGATCATGCGGCCCGCGAGGAAGGCGAAGGCGAGCCCCTGCCCCGTGTAGCCGGCTGCCAGCAGGAGACCGGGTTCGTCCGGAACAGGCCCGAGCAGGGGCAGGTGATCCCTGCTGATGCCGAGAGCCCCGCTCCACCGATGTGTGACGGCGACCTCGGGCGGCACCCCGAGATCCCGCAGGTAGGCCTCCAGGGCCTCCTGGATGCGGGGATGCAGCCGGTCCTCCGTCCCCACCTCCTCCTGGGCGTGCAGGCGCCGCAGCCCGCCCAGCACCACGCGGCCGGAGGGGATCTGCCGCCAGTATTCGAGGCCACCGTTCGCGTAGAACAGGTGGGCAAACCGCCGGGGAAAGGGGGCCGTGGCGAGCACCTGGCCGCGTACCGCCCGGATCCACCGGACCCAGGGGGCCTCCAGGTTCTCCGTATAGGCGTCCAGGGCGAGCACCAGCCGCTCCGCCCGAACCGTTCCGGCATGGGTCACTGCCCGCCAGCCCGCCCCTTCCCGCTCGATCCCCACCACGGGGGTACCCTCGAAGATCCGGGCCCCGCGGCGCTCCGCCGCCCCCGCAAGCCCCCGGGTAAACCGGACGGGGTGGATGCCGATATCCCGGGGGTTGAACATCCCGCCTGTGAATCCGGGGCGTCCGAGGCGCCCCGCCACCTCCTCCGCGTCGAGGAGCTGCACCGGAAATCCGTCTAGAGAAAGCAGGGCCGCCTCGCGTGCAAACTCCTCCAGCTCGTGGGAATCAGAAGCTAGGGCCACGCTCCCGCAGGGATCCACCTCCGCCTCGATCCCCTCCTCCGCACACACCTGCACCATGCGCTCTCGGTTCTCCACGGTGAAGGCCCAGAGCGCCCGAGCCTCCGCCCGGCCGAACCGGGCGATGAGGTCCGCGTATCCCGGAGTGGTGCCCTCCTGCACGAACCCTCCGTTGCGGCCGGTAGCGCCACCCGCCACCACGTCCCGCTCCAGCACGCAGCAGTCCACCCCCTCCCGACTCAGCCAGTACGCCACGGAAATCCCCGTAATCCCTCCTCCCACCACCGCCACCTGAACCCGGAGGTCACCCCGGAGGGGCGGTCGGGGCTTGTACGGCGCATCGAGCCACAAGGAGAGCGTGCCGCCTTGGGCGAGGCCGGTGGCGCGGAAGGCGATCAGGTGCGGCACGGGAGGATTGTACCACCGGGGAAGGAGTTTTCGGGCCCCACCGCGAATTCTAGGGAACGTCTGTGCGCTTATGTTGGCCGTCCGGGGAGCTGTCGTGCGCACACCACTCGTCTACCGCCGTGGAACCATCTACGCCCGGTTGTTCACGGGCGATAGCCTGTGGATGTCGGAGCTGCGGGACGAAGAGATAGCCTTGACCGTGACGTCCCCCCCGTACTGGAACGCCGTTGACTACGATCGGCATGCGGAAGACCCGAACCAATGGTACCGTACCCGCTCCTACCGAAGCGGCTACACCGATTATGAGGGGTACTTGAGATGGTTGGGTGCGGCTTTCCGGGAGGTCCTCCGGGTCACCAAGCCTGGGGGGTACCTCTGTGTGGTGATAGGAACCGTGCTCTACAAGGGCCGCTCGTTTCCTGTTCCGTTTGATCTCACCAGCCGTCTTGCGAGATCCGGTTGGGAGTTCGTGCAGGACATCATCTGGCACAAGACCACGGCAGGCGTACGCAGGGCCGGGGTATTCATCCAGAAGCCCTACCCGGGTTACTACCACCCCAACATCATGACGGAGTACATTCTGGTCTTCCGGAAGCCGGGCCCCGCCATCTACCGGGGGAGGACCGGGGAGGAGCGGGAGCAATCCCGGGTGGAGGTCGGGGACGTGTTCGTGCGGGATGTTGCAAACAACGTCTGGCACATCGCGCCGGTCCCGCCGGGTAAGTTGGACCACCCCTGTCCTTTTCCCGAGGAGATCCCCTACCGCTTGATCCAACTGTATTCTTACCCAGGGGATACGGTGCTGGACCCCTTTCTGGGCTCGGGGCAGACGGTGAAAGTGGCCCTGCACCTTGGCCGGAACGCGGTAGGATATGACATTGTCCCCAAGTACGTGGAGTACGCCTACGGCAGGTTGGGTGAACCCCTCCGGGTACGCTCGGGGCAGCTGGTGGTGGAGTTTCGGAGGGTGGGCCTCCGCTCCCCCGTGGGAGAAGGACGGTGGAGGGTCCGGACCGATGCCCAGCTGAAGCCTCTCCTCCCGCATGCCCGTCCGCTGGATTCCCGCCCCTGATCTGCACGGTCGTCTGGTGGCGTTTGTCCGGGTCCTGGGGTTCCGTCACGTTCGGCCGGAGCGGGTGATGTGTGTGCGGGCCTATGGGGCCCGGGCCAACGCCTGGGCCCGCATCTGGGGACTTCCCCGCGTCTTCCAGGAGGTCCTGGGGCTCGGTCCTGTCTACGTCATCGAGTTCCTGGAGCCCGCCTTCAGCCGGCTCCCCCCGGACGAGCAGGATCGGGTGATCCTCCACGAACTCCTCCACATCCCGCAGACCTTCAGCGGCGGCCTGCGCCCTGAGCGGTCCGGATCGTTCGCCATCAACCGGCGCACCGTGGAGCGGTACTACCGCCACTACCTCCGCCTCACTGGACAAGGCGGCGCCGCAGGAGCACCGCGGGGACGGGAAGGAACACCAGGGCCGCCTGGGCAAGCCACAGGAGGCTTTCCCAGGCGGCCGAGGGATTCCCGAGGGCGAGGGCCCGGGAGGCGCGGACCGCGTGGTAGAGGGGCGTGAACCAGGCGACCCGCTGCACCCATCCCGGGAGGGCCTCCAGGGGGAAGAAGATCCCGCTGAACATGAACTGAGGGGTGATCCACAGGGAGAAGTAGTACGTGAAAAGGTCGATGGAGGGCGTGAGGGCGGTGAAGGCCAACCCGAGCGCGGAGAACACGAGACCCGAGGCGAAGAACACCGTGGGGAGCAGGAGGGCCCACAGGGACTGCACCGCGCCGAAGAGGGTCGCCACGGCCACGAAGGCGCTCCCGTAGAGCACGCTGCGGGTTGCCCCCCACAGCACCTCTCCCACCGCCAGGTCCTCCGCCGAAAGCGGGGTGGTGATGATGGCTTCATAGGCGCGGTCGTAGGCGAACTGTACGTAGGCGTTGTAGGTGCACTCGAAAGTAGCCCCGTACATGGCCGCGGAGGCGGCGAGCCCCGTGGCCACGAAGGCCATGTACGGAATCCCGTCCACCTCCCGCAGGTAGCTTCCCAGTCCCACGCCCAAGGCGACCAAGTAGAGCACGGGCTCCAGGAAGTTCTCCGGCAGGGCGGTGAGGAAGATCCGCCGGAAGATGAGGAGGTTGCGCTGCCAGAACCGGAGGGCTCCCCGCACCGACAGGTCCATCACTCCCGCAGCCTCCTCCCTGTGAGCCGCAGAAACACGTCCTCCAGGGTGGCTCGCCGTAGGGCCACACCCTCGATGGGGAGGTCGAGGCTCCGCACCTGGTGGACCACCCGTTCCCCGTCCCGGGTGTGCAGCAGGATCCGGTCCCCCGTCACCTCATGGGCCTCCGCCAGCGGGCGCAGCCGCTCCACCACCGCGGCCGCGGAGCCGTCCGGTGCGAGCTGCACCTCCACCACCTCCCGCCCCGCGTACCGCTCCACGAGCTCCCGGGGCGCTCCCTCCGCCACGATGCGGCCGCCGTCCACGATGGCCACCCGGTCGCACAGCTGCTCCGCCTCCTCCATGTAGTGGGTGGTGAGGATCTGCGTGATCCCCGCCCGCTTAAGCTGGCGCAGCCGCTCCCACACCGCGTGCCGGGCCTGCGGGTCAAGGCCCGTGGTAGGCTCGTCCAGGATCAGCAGGCGCGGGTCGCTGATGAGGGCCCGGGCGATCATCAGCCGGCGCTGCATCCCGCCGCTCAGGCGCGGGACGCGCTCGTGGGCGCGGCCCTGAAGCTCCACGAACTCCAGCAGCCGCTCCGCCCGCCGGGCCGCCTCCGCCCAGCTCAACCCGTAGTACCGGCCGTACACCAAGAGGTTCTCCCGAACCGTGAGGGCTTCGTCCAGGGTGGCCGCCTGGTGGACCACGCCGATCTGTTGCTTGATGCGTCGGGAGTGGTGCCGCACATCCAGGCCGAACACCCGCAGCACGCCGTCCGTGGGCCGGGCCGCGCAATAGATCATCTTCATGGTGGTAGTCTTGCCCGCGCCGTTGGGGCCCAGAAACCCGAAGCACTCCCCCGCACGGACCTCGAAGGAGATGCCATCCACCGCGAGGACCGTTCCGAACCGCTTGACGAGGTTTTGCGCCTCCACCACGGTCACGGACAAGGGATTTCCACCTCCGTCGCCAACTTCCTAGGATGGCGCATGCGGGAGGGAATCGTCACCAAGGCCGTGGGCGGCTTCTTCTTCGTGTACCACGAGGGCCGCACCTACCGGTGCGTGGCCCGGGGGAAGCTGCGCCGCCGGGTCGCGGCGGGAGAAGCCCCCGGCCGCATCGTGCCGGGGGATCGGGTCCGGTTTGTGCCCCTCTCCTCGGAGGAGGGGGTCATCGAAGAAGTGCTGCCGCGGACCCAGCAGCTCACAAAGCCCGCGGCGGCAGACCCCCACCGTCTCCAGATCCTCGCGGCGAACGTGGATCAGGCCTGCGTGGTGTTCGCCAGCCGTCAGCCCGACCCGGACCCCCACGCCATCGACCGCTTCCTGGTCCTGGCAGAAGGCAGCGGCCTGCACCCCTTCCTGTGCTTCAATAAGGTGGACCTGGGTGACCCCGGGGAGTTGAGGGCCCTGTACGAGCGCATCGGCTATCCCGTGCTGCGCACGAGTGCCCTCACCGGTGAGGGACTGGAGGTCCTCCGGGAGGTCCTGCGCGGGCACCTCACGGTCATCGTGGGACCCAGCGGGGTGGGCAAAAGCAGTCTGCTCAACGCCCTGCTGCGCACCCGCCGTCTCCGGGTGGGGGAGGTGAGCCCCCGCACGGGGCGAGGGCGGCACACCACCACCGCCGCGGAGCTGGTGGTGGTGGGGGAGGACGCCTTCGTGGTGGATACCCCGGGAGTCCAGGTCCTGGAGTTCGTGCACCTCCGGCCGGAGGAGGTCGGCCGGTGCTTTGCAGAGATCCGGGAGCGGGCGGAGGCGTGCGCCTTCGGGGACTGCCTGCACCGGGCGGAGCCGGGCTGCGCGGTCCGGGAGGCGGTAGAGACCGGGCAGATCCCCCTCAGCCGGTACGAGAGCTACCTGCGCCTGCTGTTGGAGGCGGAGGAGGCGGAGCGGGAGCGGTACGCATGACCACCCGGGTGTTCCTGGTGCGCCATGGGCAGACGGAGTGGAACGCCCAGCGTCGCTACCAGGGCCGCTCCGACTCCCCCCTCACCTCCCTCGGGCGGGACCAGATGCGCCGGCTCGCCGCGGCCCTTGCTCAGGAACCCGTGGCCGCGGTGTACACGAGCCCCCTCGGCCGGTGCCGGTGGGGCGCGGAGCGCATCGCGGCCCTACACGGGCTGGAGCCCATCCCGGAGCCAGACCTGGTGGAGCTGAACCACGGGATCCTCGATGGCCTTCGGGTGGAGGAGATGGAGGCGGAGGTGGGAGAACTCGTGCGCCGGTGGTGGCGGGATCCGGCCCGCGTGCGCCTGCCGGGCGGAGAGACCCTGGAGGAGGCCCGGGACCGGGCCATGCGGGCCTTTTGGCGCATCGTAGCGGAGCATCCCGGCGAGACCGTGGTGGTGGTGTCCCATGCGGGCATCAACCGTCTGATCCTCCTCACCCTGCTCGGAGCGCCCCTCGGCGCCTACTTTCGCCTCCAGCAGCACAACGGCGCCGTGAACCTCATCGAGGCCGCCCCCCCGGAGGAGGTCCGCATCGTCACCCTCAACGACACCTGCTACCTCAGGCTTCCCTCCCCGGACCCAGGTCTCATCGGCCAGGAGTAGCCTCCAGCTTCCCGTCGCTCGGCCCCTCCCGGGGTACGGACGGGCGCGGGGGGTCGGTAGGGGACGGGGATGTACTCCACGGAGGGCCGGCGCTGCGGGGCCTGCGGGTAGAGGTCCATGAGGGCGTAGATCTCCCGGGGCATTTCCGTGGAGACCCGCAACCCCAGGGCCCGCACCTCCTCCACGGTGATGGGGTAGTCGTGGGTCCACCGCCCCGAGGACAGCCGCTCCGCCACCTCCTCCACCCGCGCGGGCGGGAGCTTGTCCGAAAGGAGCCCCTGTACCGTCTCGCGGACCTGCCGGAGGGCCTTCTCCGCGATGTCCGCGAGGATGATGGTCTGGTCCTCCACCTCGTTGAGGGGCTTGGTGTGCAGCACCCGCAGGATGCTGGCTGCGGGGAACTGACCCAGCTGGGGATCCACGGGTCCCAGCACCGCGTGGGGATCCATCACGATCTCGTCTGCGGCAAGGGCGATCAGGGTACCGCCGGACATGGCGTAGTGCGGTACGAACACCGTGACCTTGCCGGGCCGCTCCCGTAGGGCCCGGGCGATCTGCTCCGCGGCCAGCACGAGCCCCCCGGGGGTGTGCAGGATGAGGTCGATGGGCATCTCCGGCGGGGTGAGCCGGATGGCCCGCAGGACTTCTTCGGAGTCGTGGATGTCGATGTACCGCATGATGGGAAAGCCCAGGAGGCTCATGGTCTCCTGCCGGTGGATGAGGGCGATGACGCGGCTGTTGCGCTTGCGCTCCAACTCCCGCAGCAGGCGCATGCGGGCCGCCTCCAGCCAGCGGCGTTGAACCACGGGCTGCAGCGCGGATATGATAAAGAACAGCCAGAGCACATCGAGGACGCTCATCGCGCTCACCCAAAAACTCCCTGCGGGGATTCACGAAGAGGATAGCATGGGCACGCGTGATCCCGAGACCCATCGGCTGGAGATCCGGCTCGGTGCCCGGGTGGAGGCCACGGACGGACCCGCGGGCCAGGTCACACAGGTGGTGATCAGCCCGAGGGAGCGGCGCATCCGGGCCCTGGTGGTACGGGATCCTGCAGGCCGCGAGGTCCTCGTACCCGTGGACCGCGTGGCGGACGCCACGGAGGAAGTGGTCCGCCTCACGCTGGGGCTTTCGGACCTCGGCCAGCTGGATCCGTACCGACCCGCGGATCACGCGCCCGCAAGCCTCACCTGGCCCGGTTGGAAGGGGTTGCGCTCGGACGGCGCGCTGTTGCGGCTTCCGGGGCCCCTGCGCCGGATGGAGGGAATGGAACGCCGGGTGGAGGCCGAGGCCGAGGCCCGGCCCGGGGAGCCCTTCGCCACCATCCGCCGGGGGCAGCGGGTGGTGTGTCACGATGGCCCGATCGGGCGGGTGGATATGGTCCTGGTGGACGCGGAAACCGGAAAGGTCCAGCACCTGGTGGTTCGTCAAGGGCTGTTGTTCAGCCGGGACGTGGCGGTCCCCGCGGATTGGGTGGGCACCATTACCCCCAACGCGGTGATCCTCGAGGCCTCCCGGGAGGCGGTGGCGCGCCTACCCCTGTACCGTCCCGACGACGAGCTGCGGCGGGACGTGGAGGAGGCGCTGCAGCGGGACGAGCTGCTGCGGGTACTGGGACTTCCGATCCGGGTTGAGGTGGAGGACGGGGTGGTGTCCCTGCGGGGGCACGTGCACAACCGGGCGCTTGCGGCCCGGGCCGAGGAACTGGCCCGCTCTGTTCCGGGGGTGCTGGACGTGGAACTCGGGCTGGTGGTGGACCTGGAGTTGCTCCAACAGGTCTCCGCGGCCCTGGTAGCCAACCCGAGGGTGCGGCACCTCCCCGTACACGTCCGGGTGCGGGAAGGGACCGTGGAGCTCACGGGGTCTGCGCCCACCCTGGAGGATGCCCGGGAGGTGGAGCGCACGGTGGCGACGCTGCCCGGGGTGCGGGCGGTCAGCAACCGCCTGGCGGCTCCCGGAATCCCGGAGAGCTGGGCCCGGGTGGTGCAGCCGGAGGTTGGGCAACCCGTGTTCGCCACGGACGTAGAGGTGGGCCGGGTGGGGGCGGTGGTGGTGGACCCCGCAAGCCGCCGGGTTGTGGCGGTGGTGGTGCACGGCGACTTTCCGGAGGCAGGTGCACCCCCGCACCCCGCGGGGCCCCTGTGGGAGCGGGGCGTGGTGATCCCCCTGGAGCAGGTCGAGCGGGTAACCCTTGGCGGGGTATTCCTCAACGTGCACGCGGGCGCCGCCGCGGAGAACCCGGACCTGGATCCCGGGCGGTACCCCCCTCCGCCTCCGGACTGGGCGCCGCCCTTCCCCTACCGCTGCGAGGACGTGCGGTTGTGGCCGGAGCAGGCCTAGCTTTCCTCTTCCGCGAACACCCGCTGCGGGTCTTGCTCCAGTTCCCGGAGTCGCTCGAGGAGCACGTCGAAGAGGGCGTCGAACGCCACGGGCGTACGCTTGCGGCGGTGCGGGTTTGCGGCGGTGACGATCTGGTGGTAGACGTAGGGGTGCGCAACACCCGCCTCCCGCAGGCGGGCCGCCACCGCGTGCACGAGCCGGTCCGCCTCCAGGAGCTTCGCGGCGCGCCGAGTACGGGTCTCATAGGCGGCGCGGAGGGGCTCCGACACAAACCCGTCGCACCGCCGCAGGAGCTGCTCGAAGGCACTGCCCACCAGCTTCTCCTGCTGCTCGTAGGCGATCCCCAGGGTCACGAAGTAGGGGTGCTCCAGGGTGTCCACGATCTCGGGGTCGTTTTCAGGAAGTTCAGGCCGGGCCTGGAGATGCTGGCGGTAGATGGCCAGGGCCACCTGGGCCTTCTCCCGGATGTTGGGCTCCTTCTCGATGTTGAGGTTCATCATGCGCTCCGCGAGGGACTCCGGCACCACGATCACCGGAAGCTCCCGCAGGCCCAGCTGTCGGGCGGCCAGGAACCGGTGCTGGCCGTCGATGATCACGTACTCCCCCTTGCGGCCCGATTTGGGCACCGCCACCACGGGCACCAGGAACCCCAGCCGCTGGATGGAGGTCACCAGACGCCGCACGAGTCCCGTGCTGGGTTTGCGCTGGTGGGCGATGACCTCCAGCCGATCCACGGGCACCACGATGAACAGGAGCTCCTGGCCCCGGTGGGGATCCACAAAGGGAAAGGCCTGCGCTACCGCGCCCGGCGCCGCCGTTCTCCGCTTGGCCATGGTGCCCCCTCCTTCGGGTGGTGCGGCATGGCGTACCGGCAGAGATACCCCAGGAGCTCCGGATCTCCCAGCTCCACCAGCCCCCGACAGATCTCCTCCAGGGAGAGCCCCATGTGCGGGCATGAGAACGCGAGGTGGTACCACAGGAGCTTGGCGGCGGCGCTCAGGCGCCCGAACCGCTCGTCCCGGAGGATCCGGGGATCCATGGTCGGACGGTGCTGCCGCACGGGCGACCCTCCACGGTACGCGCGCCGGGGGAGCTTGGGGCAGGGGACGCGCGGCGAAGAGAGGGAGCCTCCGTAGCCGTCGTTCTCCGAGGGGCGGCGCACTTCCAGCTTCCACACGGACCCCGTTCCGTCAACCCGCTCAGGCGTTCGCCTCACGGCACCACCTCGATGCGCCCCTCCCCTTCCTCCAGGACCTCCCCGATCTCCGCGGCCTGCACGCCCCGGGCCGTGAGGGCATCCTGGAGGGCTACGAGTCGATCCGGGCCAACCGCCAGCAGCAGCCCACCGCTCGTCTGCGCGTCGCACAACAGGAGCTGCAGGGTCTCCGGGAGTTCGGGGTGCCACCGGGTGTACCGGGAGGCCGCGCGCCGGTTGCGGTGCGTGCCGCCTGGGAAAACGCCCTTGCGGGCGAGGGCCCAGGCCTCCTCCAGGACGGGGACCCGGGAGGCGGAAACCCGCACATCTACCCGGGAGGCTGCCGCCAGCTCGTGCAGGTGGCCCACAAGCCCGTAGCCGGTGACGTCGGTGCACGCGTGCACACCGACCTCCGTCATGGCCTCCGAGGCGGCCCGGTTGAGTTCCAGCATCACCCGGGTCGCGGCCTCCACCGCCTCCGGACCGGCCTGCTCCCGCTTGATCCCCGTGGTGATCACCCCGATGCCAAGGGGCTTGGTGAGGAGGAGGCGGTCGCCGGGCCGGGCGCCCGCATTCGTGATCACCCGCTCCGGATGCACGAACCCTGCCACCGCGTACCCGAACTTGGGCTGGGGATCGTCGAGGGAGTGCCCCCCCGCCACCACCACCCCCGCCTCCCGCATCTTTTCCGTCCCCCCCCGGACGATCTCCTCCACCACCTCCCGGTCCAGCCGGCCCTGCGGGTAGGCGAGGAGGTTGAGGGCCAGGAACGGCCGGGCCCCCATGGCGTAGATGTCCGAGAGGCTGTTCGCGGCCGCGATGGCCCCATAGGTGTACGGGTCGTCCACCACCGGCGTGAACACGTCGATGGTGAGGACGAGGGCCCGCTGGGCGTCCAGCCGGTAAACCGCGGCATCATCCCGGGCCTCCAGCCCCACCAGAAGGTTGGGGTCAGGAGTCGGCGGGATCCACGCCAGGATCTGGGCCAGGTCCTCCGGACCCAGCTTGGACGCTCAACCCGCGCAGTCCACGAGGCTGGTGAGCCGTACCCTCTCCCGCTCGGTCAAAGGAACCTCCAAAGGGACGCTTCCGCAACCTAATTATCCCCCCGAAAGTTCGGGAGACGCACGCGGATCCCTCTGGTGGGTGGGGAATTCCCTCGCGTATAGTGCAGGTAGGGGATGCTGAACGTCCACCAGCTCAAGATCTTCCACACCGTGGCCCGGGCGGGGTCCTTCTCCCGTGCCGCGGAAGCCCTGGGGATCACCCAGCCCTCCGTGAGCATCCAGGTGCGGGACCTGGAGCGAGCCCTGGGGGTGGAGCTCTTCGAGCAGATCGGCAAGCGCACCTACCTCACGGAGGCGGGGAGGGTCCTGGAGGAGTACGCCTCCCGCATCCTGGGCCTGCTGGAGGAGGCGGAGCAGGCGGTCCGGGAGGTGCGGGGTTGCTTGGGGGGGACCCTCCGGGTGGGCGCGGAGTCCACCGCGGGTACCTATCTGCTTCCCCAGGTCCTCCGGGAACTCCGATCGAGGTTCCCGGAGGCCCTGATTACCCTGGAGATCCACGAGGCCCGTCGGATTCAGGAGAAGCTCCTCCGCAATGAGCTGGACTGCGGCATCGTGGGCCCCAGCCTCCGCCACGAGGCCCTGATCTACGTTCCCTACCGCACGGACGAGTTGGTTCCTGTGGCGGCCCCCGACAGCGCCGTGGCGCGGCGCGGGGAGCTCACCGCCAGGGAGCTGGCGCGGGAGCGGCTCATCCTCCGGGAACGGGGGAGCGGCACCCGGGAGGTGGTGGAGCAGGCCTTCCGCAACCTGGGTCTTCCCATCAGCCCTGCCATGGAGCTGCCCAGTACGGAAGCGGTCATCCAGGCCGCGGCGGCGAACCTGGGGGTGGGCATCGTTTCCCGGATCGCGGTGGAGGGAGCCCTGCGGGCGGGACGGGTGGTGATCCTGGAGATCCCGGACTTTCGCCCCGTGCGTACCCTGTGGGCGGTGCGGCACGGGGAAAAGCGGTTGAACGCCCTGCTGCGCACCTTCCTCGATCTGCTCACGAGCGTGCAGGCATTGCCGGTCTCAGAGGGCACTTCCACGAGCGAGGCAGCGGTCTCGTAGATGCCGTTCGAGGTCCTGGAGCACACCGCGGAAGTTGGCCTGCGGGTAGAGGCGGAGAGCCTGGAAGGCCTGTTCCGGGACCTGTGCATGGGTCTGTTTTCCCTCATCACGGATCCCGCCGCGGTGCGCCCGGAGCGCGCCTGGGAGGTGACCGTGGAGGCCCCGGACCGGGTGGCTCTAGCCGTGGAGTGGCTCAACGAGCTCCTCCACCTCAACGGTCGGGACGGCCTGGTGGCCCATGAAGCCGAGATCCTGGAGGTCTCCAACGGTCGCCTGCGGGCCCGGGTCTACGGAGAGCCCTTCGATCCACAGCGTCACCCCCGCGGCATCGAGGTGAAGGCCGCCACCTATCACCAAGCCCGGGTGGAGCGGGAAGGGGCTCACTGGGTGGCGGTGGTGTACGTGGACGTGTAGGGGCGGTGGCGGATCCGAACGGAGCTACCACGGGCGGTCCGGATGCACCTGGTGTTCATGGGCTCTTCCGTGGTCAGCGGTGCTCCTGGTGCTGTCCGTGAGCCTGGCCGTGAGGCGGCCGGCCCTGGCCGTGGGGTTGACGCCGGAGTCCTTGCCCATGATCGTCACCCTCGCGCAGGGGGCCGTGCGCATGGCCCGTCAGCGCATCCTCCCAAGCCCCTTCGACCAAGCCCTGCTGACGGACGTCTTCGCACGCATGACACCGGCCCACAAGCACCGCGTTGTCCTGGCCCTGAAAGCCCGAGGCCCAGCTGGGGTCCTGCTGCACGTCTTCCGCGCCCCCGAGTCCTTCTTTCAAACCGGCTGGTTCGTGGAGTCCATGGTGACCAGTGCCTGGTGGTCTTCGTCATCCGCACCGCGCGGGCCCCTGGCAGGCAAGGGCGGTGGCAAGGTACCTACTTGCTGGTGGAGGTGGCCAAACGAAGGCTGTACGGATGGCGGGGCGATCGCCTCCGGGCCCGCGGGGCGCGGGGCATTTGACGGCCGGGACGGTTGGTCCTATCGTACCTTAAAGAGAAGCCCGAGCGTAGGGTGTACGGCGAGGACGGGGCCTGCGCCGCGCGCGCCACAGTCCAGCGAGTCGGGAGAGGTGGAATCCGGCCGGTGCGCGCGGTGCCCTCCAGCTCCGGAGCCGCGGCCCAGGCCGTCTTGTGGTGGAAGGCCGCCGGGAGCGCCCGATACCGCGGATCGAGGGCCGGTGTACTCGCACCGGAAGCAGAGTGGCACCGCGGGATGCTCCTCCCGTCTCTGTGGGACGTGGAGGATTTTTTATTTCGGGAGGGAAACCATGGAGGACCTGCTGCTGATCCCGGGACCCACTCCGGTCCCGTCGTCCGTACGGGCGGCTTCTGCTCGCCCCCTGGTGAACCACCGGAGCGCAGCCTTCGCCCGGGTCCTCCGGGAGGTGCTGGAGGGGATGCGGTGGGTGTACCGGACGAGCGCTCCCGTACTCCCCTACGCCTCCTCCGGGACCGGGGTGCTGGAGGCCGCGGTGGTGAACACCCTTTCCCCGGGGGACTCCGTGCTGGCCCTGGTGTGCGGAGCCTTCGGAGATCGGTTCGCGCGGATCGCGGAGGTTTACGGGGCCCGTGTCATCCGGGTGGAGGTAGAGTGGGGGAGTGCGGTTCCGCCGGATCTGGTGGCGGAGCAGCTGCGCCGCAATCCGGACGTGCGCGCGGTGCTGGTGACCCATAACGAGACCTCCACGGGCATTGCCAACGACCTCAAGGCCATCGCCCGAGCACGGGGAGACCATCCGGCGCTGCTGCTGGTGGATGCGGTCTCCTCCCTGGGTGCCGTGCCCCTGGAGATGGACGCTTGGGGCCTGGACGTGGTGGTGGCCGCCAGCCAGAAGGCTCTTGGTTGCCCTCCTGGGGTGGGCTTCGCGGCCGCAAGCGACCGGGCCTGGGAGGCCCACCGGGCCGCCCGCATGCCCCGCTTCTACTGGGACTTCACCCTGCTCCTGACCTCCCTGGAGCAGGAGATCCCGGAGACGCCCTTTACCCCTGCCATCTCCATCTTCTATGCCCTCCAGGAGGGGCTGCGGTTGCTGCGGGAGGAGGGACTGGAGGCCAGCTTCGCCCGCCATCGCCGGCTCGCGCGGGCGGTACGGGCGGGGGTAGAGGCGCTGGGATTGCGGCCCGTGGGGGATAGCGCCCACGCCAGCAGCGCGGTCACCGCGGTATGGGCTCCGGAGGGTACCAGTGTCCGGGCCCTGGTGGACGCCATGTACGAGCGCCACCGCATCGTGCTGGCAGGCGGGCAGGGCAAGCTCAGCGGCAGGGTCTTCCGGATCGGGCATCTGGGGCACGTCCGTCCGGAGGACATTCTCCGGTGCATGGAAGCTCTGGAGGATGTGCTCACCCTCCTCGGCGTTCCCGTCGCCCGTGGCTCGGGCGTGCGGGCCGCGGAGGAGGCCCTGCAGGAGGTGACGGTCTAGCCGTGGAGGCGCGACCGAGGATCCTAGTGGCGGACGGCCTCAGCGAGACAGGCCTCCGCAGGCTGCGGGAAGCCGCAGAGGTGGAGGTGCACCGGGGCCTCGAGGAGGCGGCCCTGCGGGAGCGCATCCGAGGCGTGGACGCCCTCATTGTGCGCAGCCAGACCCGGGTCACCGCCTCCGTCTTCCAGGTCGCGGACCGGCTGCGGGTGGTGGCCAGGGCCGGTGTGGGCACCGACAACGTGGATGTGGAGGCGGCCACCCGGGCCGGCGTGCTGGTGCTGAACACCCCGGAGGCCAGCGTGCGGGCCACCGCGGAGCACACCCTGGCCCTTCTCCTGGCCCTGTGCCGGAACATCCCGCAGGCCAACGCGGCCCTTCGGGAGGGGGAGTGGGCGCGGGAGCGGTTCGTGGGAACGGAGCTGTACGGGAAGACCCTGGGCATCGTGGGGCTCGGCCGCATCGGGAGCGAGGTGGCCCGGCGCGCCCAGTCCTTCGGTATGCGGATCATCGCCCACGACCCCTATCTCAGCGACGAGCGGGCGGCCCAGCTGGGCGTGACCCTGGTACCCTTCGAGGTCCTCCTCCGGGAGTCCGACTTCATCACCCTCCACCTCCCTTTGAATCCGCAGACCCGCGGAATGCTCAACGCGGAGGCGCTGCGGAGGGCCAAGCGGGGAGTTCGCATCGTGAACTGCGCCCGGGGGGGGCTGGTGGACGAGGAGGCGCTTTTGGGGGCCCTGGAGGAGGGACACGTGGCGGGTGCGGCCCTGGACGTCTTCGAGACGGAACCGCCCCGGGACCTGCGCCTGGTGCGGCACCCCCGGGTGGTGGCGACCCCTCACCTGGGGGCCTCCACCCGGGAAGCGCAGGAGGCCATCGGATTGGAGGTGGCGGAACAGGTGCTGGAAGCCCTGGCGGGTCGGCTCCCCCGGGGTGCCGTGAACGTGGCCGCGTACCGCACGGAATCGTGGGACCGCATCGCCCCGCACCTAGAGCTCGCCCGCATCCTGGGGGGGCTCAGCCGACAGCTAGCCCGGGGCCGCATCCGGTCCGTGGAGGTGCGGCTGGAGGGGGAGCTGAGCCGCGTGGAAGGGCAGCTGCTGAGCGCCTCCTTCCTCGTGGGGCTGCTCGAAGGGGTGGTGGAGCGCACCGTGAACTTGGTGAACGCCCACGTGGTGGCCTCCGAACGAGGGCTGCGGGTGGTGGAAGTGCGGCAGGAGCAGGCGGAGGACTTCAGTAGCCTCATGCTGGCCACCACCCACACGGACGAGGGAACGTGGGTGCTGGGCGGAACCCTGTTCGGTCGGCGGGAGCCCCGGATTGTGCGCATCAACGAGCACACCATTGACCTCGCACCCGCACCGCACATGCTCTTCGTGTGGAACCTGGACCGCCCCGGCATGATCGGCAAGGTGGGCACCATCCTAGGCCGGCACGCGGTGAACATCGCGGGGATGTACCTGGGTCGGGCCGCACCGGGCGGGGTGGCAGTGATGGTGCTCACCACGGATCAGCCCACGCCCCCGGAGGCGGTGGAGGAGATCCGGCGGGTGGATGGCATCTACGGCGTCCAGCCCGTACAACTGTGAGGAGGCGTCATGATCGACCTCCGGAAACTGCGGGAGGATCCGGAGTTCTTCCGGTGGGCGCTGCGGCACAAGAACCGGAATCCAGGCCTCGTGGACCGGGTGCTGGAGGCGGATCGGGCGTGGCGCGCCTCCCAGCACCGCCTGGACGAGCTGCGGGCCCAGCAGAACCGCCTAAGCCAGGAAGTCCCCCGGCTCGAAGGGGAGGAAAGGCAGCACCGCCTCCAACAGTTGCGGGAGCTAGCGGCTTCCATTCGCGAGGCGGAGCAGGAGACTCGGGCGAGGCGGGAGGAACTGGATCGGCTGCTCCTGCAGCTCCCCAATCCGCCGCACCCCTCGGTCCCCGCTGGCGCGGACGAGCGCGACAACGTGCCGGTCCGGTACTGGGGCGCTAAACCCCAGTTCGATTCCCCTCCCAAGGACCACGTCTCGCTCGGCCTCGGGCTTGGGATCCTGGACTTCGAGCGGGCGGCTTCCACGAGCGGCACCCGCTTCTACTTCCTCCGGGGCGATGGGGTGCGGCTGCAGCTGGCCCTCACCCGGTTCGCCCTGGACTTCCTGGTCGCAGAGGGGTTCGTGCCCGTCTACCCGCCCACCCTGGTGCGTTCCCAAGTGGTGCTGGGCGCCATGGGCGGGGCGGAGTTGGATGAGCAGATGGTGTACCGGGTGGCGCAGGACGATCTGTGCCTGGTGGGTACTTCGGAGCACCCCATCGTGGCCATGCACATGGGCGAGGTGCTGGACGCTGCTCAGCTCCCCCTCCGCTACGTGGGGATCTCCACCTGCTACCGGCGGGAGGCGGGCACCTACGGCCGGGAGAGCCGGGGGCTGTATCGGGTCCACCAGTTCGACAAGGTGGAGATGGTCTCGTTCGCGCACCCCGACCGGTCGTGGGAGGAGCACGAGTACTTGGTGGGTCTCGAGGAAGGTCTGGTGCAGCGGCTGGGGCTCCCCTACCGGGTGGTCCTCATCTGCGGTGGGGATCTGGGTGACCCCGCGGCGAAGAAGTACGATCTGGAAGTGTGGATGCCGGGCCGCGGAGACTACGGGGAGACCCATTCCTGCAGCAACTGTACAGACTTCCAGGCCCGCAGGCTCGGCATCCGGTTCCGGGAGGGGGACCGCACGGACTACGTGCACACCCTCAACGGCACCGCTCTCGCCATGACCCGAACCCTGCTGGCCATTCTGGAGAACTACCAGCAGCCGGACGGAAGCGTCCGGGTTCCGGAAGCCCTGGTGCCGTATGTGGGCTTCGAGATCCTGCGTCCCGCGCGTTAGGGGGCGTATGGGCGTGGAGAGCGGATTCGAGGAGCTCCTGGCCCGGGGGGAGCGTCTCCTGGAGGCTGGAGAGCTCCAGGAGGCGGAGGCGCTCCTGCGGGAGGCGGTGGCGTGCGAACCCCGCTCCGCCCGGGCTCACAGCAAGCTGGGGGCGGCGCTCGCACGACAGGGACGCTACCAGGAGGCGGCGGCGGTCCTGCATCGGGCCATCGAGCTGGATCCCCGCTACGCACCCGCCTACACCAACCTGGGGGCCGTCTACCACGAGCAGGGACGCCTGGAGGAGGCCCTGCAGGCCTACCGGAAGGCCCTAGAGGTGGACCCCGAGTACTGGATCGCCCACCAGAACCTCGCGGCCCTCTACCGGCAGCTGGGGGACTACGGGGCCTTCGTGCGGCACATGAAGCAAGCGACCCACCTCATGGCCCGTGCTCAGGCCTCTGAGGGCCGCACGGGCTGCCTCCCCCTGTTGCTCCTGGCCGCGCTGGCCGCCCTGGGTCGAAGGGCCGTGGGCTAGTCCACGCCCAGCTCCGCGCGCACCCGGATGAGGTGCATGAGATCGCTGCGGGTCACGAGGCCCACCAAGTCCCCCTCTTCGTCCACCACCAGCAGCCGCCCGACCCCGTCCTGCAGCATGCGGGCCAGGGCCTCGTAGGCGCTGAGCTCCGGCCGCACCGCCTTCGCCTGCGCGATGGGCGTCATGGCCTCCCGCACCCGGACCTCCCGCCACCGTTCCCGGGGCACCCGCCGGAGGTCGTGCAGGGTGAAAATACCCACGAGCCGTTCCCCGTACACCACCGGATATCCGCCGTGCTTGTAGGGGAGGAAGTAGTCGTGTACCGCCTCCTCCAAGGTAAGTTCCGCGGGGAGCACCCGCACCTCCCGGGTCATGATGTCCGCCACCCGGATCCCACCCAGGATTCGCCGCAGAACCGCCTGCTGGTAGCTGGCAGAGGCCGCCTGCTCCAGAAACCACCCGATGAGGATGAGCCACAGTCCGTTGAGCACGCGGCCCGTAAACACGCCCACCACCCCGAGGAGGATGAAGGCGCCCGCGGTAACCTGCCCCAGCAAGGTGACGATCCTCGTGGCCCGCTCGTATCCATAGAAGGCCCACAGAACCGCCCGCAGCACCCGCCCCCCGTCCAGGGGGAAAGCGGGGAGCATGTTGAAGGCCGCGAGCAGGAGATTGGCCCACGCGAGGTACCCCATAAGGGCGGTGGCGGGCGCAGGTTCCCCCCGGGGGGTGAGGACCCAGAAGACGCCCGCGAGACCGAGGGAGGTGGCGGGACCCGCGATAGCCACCCAGAACTCGTGTCCGGGTCGCTCCGGCTCCCTGGCAATGTGGGCCACCCCGCCGAAGAGGAAGAGGGTGATGCTGCGGGTAGGAATCTGGTAAAGCCGGGCCACGAGGGCGTGCCCCAATTCGTGCACCAGCACGGAGCTGAAGAGCAGCACCGCGCCCACCGCTCCCATGGTCCAGTACGTCTCGGACGGGAGCCCTGGGATCTGCTCCGGGAAAACGCCACGGGCCAGGGAGAACGCGAGGGCCCAGAGGGCCACGAACCAGGTGTAGTGCACCTGGACGGTGATCCCCAGGATCTTCCCGATTCGGAAGGATCCGCCCACCCGGGCCTCCGGCCCTATGGTACGATAGAAAGCCGGCGCGGGTCCGCCGGAGGGGAATTCTGGGGGAGGACCCCGCGTTTGGTTGCGTAGAACCACGCACAGGAGGGTACGCGCATGGCCGCAAAGCCGGTGGAGGTCACTGAGGCGACCTTCGAGCAGGAAGTGCTGCAGTCGGAGATCCCCGTGGTCGTAGACTTCTGGGCGGTGTGGTGCGGACCGTGCCGCATGATCGCGCCCATCGTGGAGGAACTCGCGGCGGAGTACGAGGGCCGTATCAAGTTCGCGAAGGTGGATGTGGACCGTAACCCGAACCTGGCCATCCAGTACAACGTGATGTCCATCCCCACCCTGGGCATCTTCCGAGGCGGGGAGATGGTCGGCCGCCTCATCGGCTACATGCCCAAAGCGGAGCTCCGCCGGCGCATCGAGGCCGCGGTGGGAGCCACGGTGTAGGCGCCTACTGGCCCGCGCGGCTGCGGGAGACCAGCTCCTGGACGTTCTCGTGGATCCGGAAGATCACCACGAGCACCTCCAGGAGCACCCGGGTGTAGGTCACCGCCACCAGGAATCCGAGGAGGGCCAGCACGAGGCTCACCAGTCCCGCTCCCCCGCCCCGGCTCAGGCCCGCCAGGAGGAAGAACAGGCTCCAGACGCCCGTGAGGATCACGGTGAGGATGTAGAGGACCCGGACGAGCCGGGTGGTGACCAAGGAGGTAAACGAGAAATCGAAGAGGGCCTCGAAGAATCCCCTGGGTTCCGCCTGCATGCCGCGCCTCCTCGGCTGAGTTTTGTCCTCACCCCGCCTGCGCGCCCAGCCAGCGTTCCGCCTCGATAGCCGCCTGGCACCCGTAGCCCGCGGCCGTCACCGCCTGCCGGTAGGTCCGGTCGTGCACGTCCCCTGCGGCGAATACCCCTTCCACGCTGGTCATCATGCCCCGCTTGAGCACGATGTAGCCCGCCTCGTCGAGCTCCAGCTGGCCTCGGAACAGATCCGTGTTGGGGATGTGGCCGATGGCCACGAAGATCCCTTCCGCCTCCACCACCCGGGTCTCCCCCGTCTGCACGTGGCGCAGCTGGGCACCGGTCACACGACCCCCGCTCCCCAGGATCTCCTCCACCACGTGGTTCCAGATGAAGGAGATCTTCGGGTTGCGGAAGGCCCGGTCCTGCAGGATCTTGCTGGCTCGGAGCTCCCCCCGGCGGTGCACCACGGTGACGGAGCTGGCCAGGTTCGCCAGGTACAGGGCCTCCTCCATGGCCGTGTCCCCACCGCCCACCACCAGCACGGGCTTGCCGCGGAAGAAGTAGCCGTCGCAGGTGGCGCAGGTGGAGACCCCATAGCCCAGGTATTCCTGCTCGGAGGGAAGGCCCAGCATCCGGGGCCGGGCACCCGTGGCTACGATCACCGCCCGCGCCTCGTACGTCTCTCCGTTCCCCACGGTGATGCGGAAGGGCCGTCGGGAGAAGTCCACGGCCACCGCGTCGTCCGAGACGAACTCCGCGCCCACCCGCTCCGCCTGCTGGCGCATCCGCTGCATGAGCTCCGGCCCCAGGATGGGGTCCGCGAAGCCCGGGAAGTTCTCCACCTCCGTGGTGAGCATGAGCTGCCCGCCGGGGGCACTCCCTTCGATCACCAGAGGCTGCAGGTTCGCCCGGGCCGTGTAGATGGCCGCGGTGAGCCCTGCGGGCCCGCTCCCCAGGATGATCACGTTCCGCATGGAGTTCCTCCTGGACGGGTTTGGTCACCTGCCGGAACGTCGGGTTGGAGCCGGCGATTCCCACTGGCAGGAATTTTGCTTTCTCCGACGGATTCCTGGCAAGGGATGGCGGGGGAGTTCCGGAAGGACGTGGACTACTACGAGGTGCTGCAGGTGCACCCGCGGGCCCACCCGCTGGTCATCCAGAAGGTGTACCACGTGCTCATGCGGGATCTCCGGCACCACCCGGACCTGGGCGGGGACGTGCGGATGGCCCAGCTCATCAACGAGGCCTACCGGGTGCTCTCCGACCCTGTACAGCGGGCGGCTTACGACCGGTTTCGGGCGGAGGCCGGAATCCGCACGGAGCTGCCGGGGAAGGGGCAGACGGTCACCGCTCCTCTGGAGACTCCCGCGGTCCACGCGGCTTTACTCGCGGAGCTCACGGACGCCCTCCGGGCCCTCAGCGCCTGGCCCCCGCGGAAAACCCCTCCCCCCTTCTGCCGGGCCCAGGTGGGGGTGTTGGAGGTGGGCCCCCTCGTCCAGGGCTACCGGTTCCGCTTCACGGGTCCCATCCGCACCGAGGAACGGGCCTGGGAGGGACTGGAGCTGCGCAGCTACGCCCAGCCGGAGCGTGGGCTGTGGCTTCTGCTGGTCTGCGCGGAGGGCACGGTGGGAGGCGGAATGCTCTCCGGCCCTCGGCCGGCCCTCTGGGAGGAGAGCCTGCTTGGCACCTTCCTCAACGAGGTCGCGGGAGGATCCGTGGACCCCAAGGAGGTATTCCGACTCCTCCAGGCGGTGGAGTACCTGGATCAGGGAGACCACCGCCGCCGTACCCGGGCCTTCGGACTGTGGCTGGTGGCGGTCACCCGGACCCCGGATCGCACCTCCCTGGCCCTTGTGCCCTACCCCTTCTAGCCGTTGCGGCACCGAAGTTGCAAGCCCCGGGATCGGAGTCCTCGGCCCGGGAGGTGTGTATGCTGCACGTGTTGCGGTCCGCGGCCTCCGCCATGACCGCGGGGCAGGTGCGGGTAGACCTCATCGCCCACAACCTCAGCAACGCGCAGAGCTCCGGGTTCCACCGGCTGGTGGTGGCGGTGCGGACCGGGCAGGAGGCGGCCCTCCACCGCCGGGACACGGGTACCGCGCTCGGCTCCCTCCCCGGAGGACCGGAGGCGCTCCAGGCGACGGTGGATCCCAGGCCCGGGGTCCTGGTGCCCACGGGGGATCCCCGGGATCTCGCGGTGGAGGGAGGATTCCTGGTGCTCGAGGGGAGTCGGCTGGCGAGCAGCGGCCGGCTCGGGGTGGACGCGGAGGGCTACCTTACCCTCCGGGGGATCCGGGTAGAAGGGCGGGAAGGCCCCATCCGGGTGGCCGGCACGGCCTTTACGGTGCAGCCCGACGGGACCGTGGTGGTGGAGGATCGGGTGGTGGGCCGGTTGCGGGTGGTGCGGGCTGCCTCCCTCTCCGTGGTGGGTCCCGCGCTGTACCAGGCACCTCCCGGCACCCTGCAGGATGCCCCCGCGCGCGTACGCACGGGCTTTCATGAGCAGCCGTCCGTGGATCCCGTGGGGGAACTGGTGCAGCTGCTGGCGGGCCTGCGGGCGTACGAGGCCGCCGCGAAGTGCGCGCAGGTGGCGGACGAGACCATGGGCCGCCTTGCGGAAGTCCTGCGCATCTAGGGAGGTGATGCCGGATGATCCGGGCGCTGTGGACCGCAGCTACGGGGATGATGGCCAAGCAGGCGGAGATCGACGTGATCGCCCACAACCTCGCGAACGTGAACACCACGGGGTTCAAGAAGGCGCGGGCGGAGTTCCAGGACCTCATGTCCCTGGGCTTCCGGGCCGCGGGAGCCCCCGCGGACAACGCCGCGGTGGTCCCCACCGCGGCCCAGGTGGGGCTGGGGACCCGGGTCTCCGCGGTGCAGCGGCTGTTCGGTCAGGGCGACTTTCAGTACACGGGGAACCCCCTGGACCTGGCCATCGAGGGCGACGGGTTCTTCCAGGTGCGCCTGCCGGACGGCACCCTGGCCTATACCCGGGACGGCACGTTCAAGCTGGACGCGGAGGGGAGGCTCGTCACCAGCGACGGCCTGTTGCTGGAGCCCAACCTCACCATCCCGCCCGGGGCTTCCAAGATCACCATCAGCGCCAACGGCATCGTCTCCGCGGTGCTGCCCGGAGAGTCCGCGCCCACGGAGGTGGGCCGGATCGAGCTGGCCCGGTTCAGCAACCCCGCGGGGCTGGAAGCGATCGGCCGCAACCTCTTCACTCCCACCCCTGCCTCCGGCGAGCCCGTCACGGGGCAGCCGGGCTCGGAGGGCATGGGCACTCTGGCCCAGGGGTTCCTGGAATCCAGCAACGTGCAGGTGGTGGAAGAGATGGTGCGGATGATCGCAGCCCAGCGGGCGTATGAGGCCATCAGCAAGGTGGTGAGCACCGCGGACGAGATGATGGCCCAGGCTAACAACATGCGGAGGTAGTCCGTGAAACCCCTCCTGCTGGTTGGCCTGCTCCTCGCCCTCTCGGCGTCTCAGACCGCGGTCACCGTGCGGCTCCACGGAAACGCCTTCGTGGACGACCCGGAGGTGACCCTGGGGGAGATCGCCTCCCTCGGGGGACCGGAGCGCATGGTGCAGGCCCTGGAGCGGGTCGTGGTACGGACCGGTCTGCGGCCGGGGCAGACCCTGCGCCTTTCTGCGCGGGAGGTCCTGGATGCCCTGGTGCAGGCGGGGTTCGATGCGGATCGCCTTCGTCTGACCGGGGCGCGGGAGGTGCTGGTGCGGCGCACGGACCGCTCCGCCGCGGTGCGTCGGGGAAGTGCGGTGCGGGTGGTGGCCGCGGTGGGGGCGATCCGGGTGAGTGCCCCTGGCGTGGCCCTGGAGAGCGGGGATCCCGGGCAGGTGATCCGGGTCCGGGTGATCCCCACCCGGAGGGAGGTGGCAGCCCGTGTGGTGCGGCCGGAGCTGGTGGCGGTGGTGTTCTGAGGTCTTTGTCCTCCTGACGCTCTGGGCGGTGCCCGCGGCGGCCGGCTCCCTGTGGCCCCAGAACGGGTCCTCCCTGTTCACGGACCAGCGGGCCGGAGCCGTGGGGGATCTCGTGACCGTGGTGGTGACCGAGGGCATCTCCGCCCAGACCCAGAGCCGCACCAGTTCCGCCCGGTCTATCACCCTGGATCTGGGCGGTGGGAGCGGAGCCTTGAGCCTCTTTCCCGCGGCGGGATTTGAATCCGGGCAGGACGCCAGCACCAGCCGGGCGGTGGGGAGCAACGTGGGCGTGCAGGCCCGCATCACCCTGCGGGTGGTGGAGGTGCTGCCGCGGGGAGTGCTGCGGCTGGCGGGCGAGCGGGAGCTGCTGCTGCGGGAGGAGCCGTACCGGCTGCGGATCACGGGGTTCGTACGGCGGACGGACATCCAGGGCGACAACACCGTCAGCTCGGACCGCCTCTCGGACGTCCGCATCGTGCTGGAAGGGCCGCGGCGCCCCTTCACGGGCAACAACCCGCTCCAGTGGATCCTCGACGGGTTCGGGGCGCTCCTGCGGTTCCTGTTCAGCTGGCTGGAGTAGGAGGGGAACCGTGCGGCGCATGGGGGTTTTGTTGTGCGTACTCCTGGCGATAGCCCTGGGCGCTCCGGGCGCGGGGCAGGAGCCGGAGGTGCGCATCAAGGACATCGCCCGGCTGAGCGGGGTGCGCTCCAACCAGCTCTTCGGCTACGGGCTTGTGGTGGGGCTCGCGGGCACCGGGGACGGCAGTGGAGCGTTCTTCACCGTGCAGTCCGTGGCCAACATGCTGAACCGGCTCGGCATCGTAGTCCCTCCTTCCCGGCTGCGGGTGCGAAACGTGGCCGCGGTCATGGCCACCGCGGAGCTCCCGCCCTTCGCCCGGGAGGGCGACCGGCTGGACGTCACCCTCTCCTCCCTCGGAGATGCCCGCAGCCTGGTGGGCGGGGTGCTGCTGCAGACGCCTCTGCAGGCCGCGGACGGGAACGTGTACGCGGTGGCCCAGGGGCCCGTGGCCGTGGGCGGTGCAGGCGAGAGTGCGGGCGGGAGCAAAGCCCAGATCAACCACCTCACCGTAGGGCGGGTGCCGGGAGGAGCCGTGGTGGAGCGCGCGGTCGTCAGCACCGTGGCCGAGAACCACGTGGTGAGCGTGGTGCTCCTGCAGCCGGACTTCTCCACCGCGGTGCGGGTGGCGGAGGCCATCAACCGAGGACTCGGACGGAACCTCGCTACCGCGGTGGATGCGGCCCGGGTAGACGTGAGCGTGCCGGTGGACTACCCCGGCGGGCTCGCAGCCTTCGTGGCCCGGGTGGAGTCCTTCCGGGTGCGGCCGGATGTGAGCGCCCGGGTAGTCGTCAACGAGCGCACGGGCACCGTGGTGATCGGGGGCGCGGTGCGGCTGTTACCCGTGGTGATCGCCCACGGCAACCTGCGCATCGAGGTCCAGGCCGAGCCCCAGGTATCCCAGCCGCCGCCCCTCTCCCGGGGCGAGACCCGGGTGGCCCCGCGAACCCGGGTCTCGGTGACTCCGGAGTCCGGAGCCCTGGTCCCCATCCCAGGCACCAACTCCGTCCAGGATCTGGCGAGGGCTCTCAACGCCCTCGGGGTAAGCCCGCGGGACCTCATCGCCATCCTGCAGGCCCTCAAGGCCGCGGGGGCGTTGCAGGGGGAGCTGGTGATCCAGTGATGCGGGTCGAGGCGGCGCGCGCGGGAAGGGAACCCGCGGAGCTCCTGCGGCTCCGGCGGGTTACGCAGGAGTTCGAGGCGGTGTTCCTCACCCAGGTGCTGCGGACCATGCGCCGGGCCGCGGAAAGCCTCGGTTCACATGTATCCTTCGCGGGCCGGAGCCTTGCGCAGGAGCTGCTGGATGAGTCCTTCGCCCTGGCGGTGGCCCGCTCGGGCGGGCTGGGCCTTGCCCGGGCCCTGGAAGAGGCCTTGCGGAGGCGGGGATGCCCGTGGTGAGCTGCCCCCGCTGCGGCCGGCTATCGGCCTTTCTGCTGCGGGGGCAGTGCCCGGCGTGCGTCGAGGAGGAGCACGCGCAGCTGCGGCGGCTGCGGACTTACCTCAACACGCACGGCCCGCTTCCTGTGGAGGAGATCGCGGAGCAGACCGGCATTCCCCTCGACCGGGTCCTCCGCTGGCTTCGGGAGGGGAGACTCATGGTGGCGGGGGTGGAGGTGCGGTGCCGGCGGTGCGGCCGGCGGATCTCCCTGGGGCTTCTGTGCCCGGGTTGCCGAGCGGAGTTCCTCGTAGCCCTCCGCGGGCTGCGTCAAGCCCTCGAGCGACTGCCCCAGACCGCGCCGCCCCGGCGGCGGAGGATCCGGAGGGAGGAGGCCCCGGAGCGGTTCGACCTGTGGTGAGCTCAAGGAGGGCGCGAGGGTGCCGATAACAGAGGTAGCGGAGATGCGTGCGCGGAGGGGAACGTGGAGATCCATCCGGTAGGTCCGCCGGGAATCCCGCCCGGAGGACGGCCGAAGGGTACGGGACCACGGGAGGCTGCCCGGGAGCCCCATGACCGGCTAGACCTGGGCGGTGATCCAGGCCGGACCGTGGACGGCCGCCGGCTGCGCCTGGAGGCCCTGCGGGAAGCGATCCTCCAGGGCCACTACCACCTCCCCCTGGACGCCATCGCCCGGGCCATCCTCCGCGCCGCTCAAGAGGGCCACCATGAACGACCCCTTTGAGACCGTGGTGGGGTTGCTGGACGAGGAGATCGAGGCCCACCGGAGGTTGCTGGATCTCGCGCGGGCGGAGCAGCGGGCCCTGGTGCGGGGGGACGCGGAAGCGGTGGGCAGGCTGGTGGCGGAGCAGGAGCGGGTGGTGGCCGAGATCCGGGCCCTGGAGCGGGCCCGGGTACAGCTCTTGGAGCTCGTGGCGGATCGGGAGGGGCGGTCCGTGCGGGAGCTCACCCTCGCGGAGCTTGCCCGTCTCAGCCGGCCGGAGGTGGCCCGGCGGTTCGAGCACCAGCGGACGGTGCTGGCCCAGCTCGTGCGGGAGCTCGCGGACGTGAACAAGGCCAACGCGCTCCTCATCTCCTCCCATCTGCAGTACGTACGGACCGTGGTCTCCCTGCTCACGGGCGCGCACGACGGTCCCACGAGCCTGCGGGTGGACCAGAGGGTCTAGGAGGGATCTGTGTCGTCCTTCGCTGCCCTGGAGGTGCTGCGTCGGGCCCTCTTCGCCCAGCAGCGGGCGATGGACGTCACCGGCCACAACATCGCCAACGTCAACACCCCGGGCTACACGCGGCAGGAGGCCGTGCTGGCCTCGGTCCCGCCGCCCGGTGGCCTCTCTCGATTCGGGACCACGTTGCTTGTGGGAAGTGGGGTACAGGTGGCGGCCCTGCGGCAGGCCCGGGACCTCTTCCTGGACCGGCAGCTGCGCGAGAGCCGGCAGAGCTCCGCGGAGTGGAGGGCTCGGGCGGACTTCTGGACACAGGTCGAAGCGGTGTTCCCAGAGCCGTCGGACACCGGGCTGGGGGAGCTATTAGCCCGGTTCTGGAACGCCTGGCAGGAGGTGAGCCTGAACCCCGAGTCCCTGGCAGCCCGGACATCCCTGGTGCAGCAGGCCCAAGTCCTCACGGACGCCCTCCACCAGTCCGCGCAGCGCCTCCAGGAGATGCGTCAGCACCTGGACGCCGTGGCCACGGGCTATGTTCAGCGCATCAACCAGCTCGGTCGGGAGCTCGCAGACCTCAACACCCAGATCAGCCGCCTGGAGCTTACCGGCGGGCGGGCCCTGGACCTGCGGGACCACCGGGAGCGGCTGCTGGCGGAGCTGGAGGAGCTCGCGGACGTCACCTACACGGAGACGGAGACGGGGGAGTTGCTGGTGTACCTGCAGGGACGGGAGCTGGTGGGGCCGGGAGGACGGACCACGGAGATCCGGATCACAGAACCCCTTCCCGGCGGGGTGCACGGGTTTGGGTGGCCGGACGGCCAAGACCTCGTGGTCCGCCGCGGGGCACTTGCCGCGGTGCTGCAGGCGCGGGACGAGAGCACAACAGAGCTCCGGGACCGGCTGGATACGCTGGCCCGAAACCTCTTCGAGCGGGTGAACTCCCTGCACCGGGGTGGCTACAACCTCGATGGGGAAACTGGCCGGCCCTTCTTCCACGACCCGGCCGAGGACGTCCCGCCGGGCCCGCCCGTGGATGCCAGCACCCTCCGGGTACACAGTGACATCCTCACGGATCCCCGTAAGATCGCGGCCGCGGGCAGCTGGGCCGGAGGCGGGGAGCCCGGAAACGGAGAAGTGGCCCTTCAGATCGCGCAGCTGCGGGGCAGCGAGGAGATGGACGGGCTTTACCGGATGCTGGTGACGGAGGTGGGCGTGGGGGCCCAAGAGGCGGGCCGCCAGGTGGCCTACCGGGATCTCCTCACAGACCAGCTGCAGCTGCGGCGGGAGGCCACCAGCGGTGTGTCCCTGGACGAGGAGATGACCCAGATGCTTCGCTACCAGCATGCGTACGAGGCCGCAGCCCGCATGGTGCGAACCGTGGACGAGATGATCCGGACCCTTCTCGGGATGGTGGGCGGCTGATGCGGATCACCCTCAACAGCCTCACCCTGAACTTCCTGCGCAACCTCAACGCGAATCTGGAACGGCTCCTGAAGCTCCAGGAGCAGCTCGCCACGGGCAAGCGCATGCACCGCCCCTCCGACGATCCTCCCAACCTCCCGCCCGTGCTGGTCATGCGGGATGCTCTCAACGCGGTGCAGCAGTACGGCCGCAACCTGGAGGACACCAAGACCCTGCTGGACGCGGGCCAGCGGGCCTTGCAGGATGGGGTCCAGATCCTCCACCGGCTGCGGGAGCTGGCCGTCCAGGGCGCAAACGGCACCCTCTCCCCCTCCGATATGGTGGCCCTGGCCAGGGAAGTGCAGGAGCTGCGGGGGGAGCTCGTGAGCCTGGGCAACACCCAGGTGGCCGGCAGGTACCTCTTCGGGGGCACCCGCACCACCGCCCCTCCCTTTGACCTGAATGGGAACTACCTGGGGAACGGCAACCGGATCCGCCGCGAGGTGGACCGAGGGATCGTCCTTGAGGCCACCATCCCAGGAGACCTCGCCTTCTCCCAGGCCTTTTCTGCGGCTCAGACCCTGCAGGGTGCCCTGGAAGCCGGAGACCCCGATGCAGTACGGGCCACCCTCTCGGATCTCGATGCGGCCCTGGATCAAATGCTGGCCGCCCTCGCGGAGCTGGGCGCCCGGGCGAACCGGGTGGAGGTGGTGCAGTCGCGCATGGCGGAGCTGGAGTTAGGGGTGCGGGAACTTCTGAGCGCGCGGGAGGACGTGGACATCGCGGAGGTGGTGGTGCAACTGCAGACGGAGGAGAACGTGTACCGGGCCGCGCTGGCCACGGGCGCGCGCCTGATCCAGCCCTCCCTCGTGGACTTCCTGAGGTAGACCGTGGAGGTCCGGACCCGCCACTGGGGCGTGCAGGAGGTTGCGGAGGATCGGGTGATCCATTTCCCCGAGGGAATCCCGGGATTTGCGCACTGCCGTCGGTTCGTGCTCCTGGGGGAGGAGGGGAGCGCGTTCCTGTGGCTGCAGGCGGTGGATGACCCGGAGGTGGCGTTGCCCGTGGCCGACCCTTTCGGTCTTTTCCCGGGCTACGAGGTGCCTCTGGAGGAGGAGGACATGGAAGTCCTGGCGGTTTCGGATCCCCGGGAGGTGGCGGTCCTGGTGGTGGTCACCGTGCGCAGGGACCCCCTCCGGGCCACCGCGAACCTGGCGGCACCCATCCTGCTCAACACCACCTCCCGGATCGGCCGCCAGAAGATCCTGACGCACACTCCGTACTCGGTTCGCCAGCCCATCTGTCTTGGCTGAGGCGCTCCGTGCTCGTGCTCACCCGGAAGCTCAACGAAGCCATCCGCATCGGCCAGGAGGTGGAGGTCCGGGTGCTGGGGATCGAGGGCGGCCAGGTGCGGCTGGGAATCACCGCCCCCCGTTGGATCCCCGTACACCGCGAGGAGGTGTACCGGGAAATCCAGCGGGAGAATCAGGAGGCTACGCAGGCCGGGCCCGAGGAGCTCCGCACGGTCCTGCGGCCTACGGCGTCCGCCCCTTAAGGTTTTCGTCCGCCCGCCGATATCCGTAGGTGGAAATGTCTTCGGAGGAAAGGCGGGTGAGAGCGGGGGACAAGCGGCGATAAAAACCCGAAAGGCGGCGCCGGCCCGCCTCCAATGAGCCGGCAACTCCACACCCGGGCACGGAGGCCCGGAAAACCAAGTTCAAGGAGGAACGAGGTCATGGGACTCAGGATCAACCAGAACATCGCCGCGCTCAACGCCCACCGGAACTTGGTGGCCACGGACAACGCGTTGAGCAAGTCGCTGGAGAGGCTCAGCAGCGGCTTCCGGATCAACCGCTCCGCGGACGACGCCGCGGGGTTGGCTCTTTCGGAAAAGCTGCGGGCGCAGGTCCGGGGTGTCGCACAGGCCATCCGCAACGCGCAGGACGGTGTGTCGATGATCCAGACGGCCGAGGGCGCACTCAACGAGGTGCACTCGATGCTCCAGCGCATGCGGGAGCTGGCCGTCCAGGCGGCAAACGACACCCTGACCACCGAGGACCGTGCGGCCATCCTCGGGGAGCTGCAGGCGCTCCAGACGGAGATCGACTCGATCGTCGACCGTACGACCTTCAACGGCAAGCAACTGCTGAACGGAAGCCTCGTGACGACGGTCGATGCGGGCAGCGACTTGGAGGTTGGCTCTACCGTCACGGACGGCACCGACTCTGGCCACATCATCGCTCTGGACGTGAGCGGAGCCCGTCCCGGCGAAACCTACACGTTCAGCTATGACTCGTCCACGGGACGACTGACGCTGACCCGGTCGAGTGACAACGCGCAACAGTACGTTACTCTCTCTGGTGGCTTAAGCGCTGGGCAGAGGCTGGAGCTGAACTTCTCCGCGCTCGGGGTCAAGCTGACGGTCACGACGACCGGAGGCTTCACGGACGCCGGCGCCATCGGGAACTCGTTTGACACCCGGTCGATCACGACCGCTTCTGGTACAGGCTCGGCCAACATGCAGATCGGACCCAATTCGACGCATTCCTTCAGCGTGAGTTTCAGCGACGTGCGCATCGTTGGCGGCACGGCCAACCAGATGACAGGGTTGGGTTTGGCGATTGGTGCGCTCCAGTCAGCCATTGGTACGAACGACAATTCGGCGCAAGTTAACGCAGCCAAGGACCTCATCGACGCCGTGGACGATGCGATCAGCTACGTGAACGGTGTCCGGTCCGGGCTGGGTGCGGTGCAGAACCGGCTGGAGCACGCGATCGCCAACCTGGGCGTGCAGCACGAGAACCTGACGGCATCTGAGTCCCGCATCCGGGACGTGGACATGGCGCAGGAGATGGTGCGGTTCACCCGCAACCAGATCCTGCTCCAGGCGGGCACCGCCATGCTGGCGCAGGCCAACGCCGCGCCGCAGGTGGTGCTGCAGCTGCTGCGGTAAGCGGAGGGCTTCGGGGGCGGGGCCGGGTAGGCCCCGCCCCCGGGCGGGGAGGTGGTGACGATGCAGGTCCCTCCGCCGAGCTCAGGCAGCCCGAAAAAGCCCGAGCCACAGCCGGCACGGGAAGAGCGGGTCCGCGGCGGCAACGGCCAGGGCCCGGCCCAGCAGGGCGGGGTGCAGCGGCAGCCTGTGGCTTCGGCCCTGGACGTGGCCGCCCAGTTCGTGGTGGACGAACGCACAGGCCGGGTGCTGGTCCGCATCTACGACACCCGCACCGGCGAGACCATCCGGACCATCCCGCCCAACCAGGTGGTGGAGTTCCTCCTGGGCGCGGGCGGCCTGGACGTGCGGGTGTGAGAGGGTGCGGCACGGTCCTTGCGTGTCCTGAAGCTGGCCCCGGTCCCCGGGCAGGGAGGGGCGGAGGAGGGCTGAAGTGTCCACGTTCAGCGTCGACGGCTTGATCTCGGGCCTGAACACCACGGAGGTCATCAACAAGCTGCTGGAGGTGGAGCGGGCGCCGGTCCGGAAGCTGCAGGCCCGGAAAAGCGACGCCAACGCGAGGCTTGGGGCCTGGCGGGCCCTGAACAGCAAGCTGGCCGCCCTGGAAGAGCGGGCCGCGACCCTGGCAAGGGGCCTCACCTACCAGGCTGCCAGGGCCACCAGCAGCGACACCCGCGTCGTGGTGGCCTCCGCGGGCCCGGGTGCTCCACCCGGCACCTACACGGTCACCGTCAGCCGGCTGGCTTCCGCCCACCAGCTGAGCACCGACACCGTTGCGGACAAGGACGCCCTGGTGTTCGGCACCGGGACCCTGACCGTCACCGTCAACGGGAGCCCCAAGGACGTCACCGTCGCAGACGGCCAGAACTCCCTTTCGGGGATCGCGGCGGCCATCAACGCCGCGAGCGCAGGCGTGTACGCCGCGGTGGTCCAGGTGGACGGCGGCTACCGCCTGCTGGTCACCTCCAGGACCTCCGGGCAGGCGGGGGCGGTGTCCGTGGACGCCAGCGGCCTGGTGGGTGGCACGCAGGCGCTGGGCTTCCCCCACGAGCTCAGCCCGGCCCAGGACGCGGAGGTGGTGTTGGGTACGGGCAGCGGGGCTGTGACGGCGCACCGTCCGACCAACCTGGTCACGGACCTCCTGCCGGGGGTCACCCTGGCGCTGGCGGCCACCGGTACGGCCACCGTGACCGTGGAGCAGGATGTGGAAGCGGTCAAAAGAGCGGTGCGGGAGTTCGTGGCCGCGTACAACGACGTCGCAGACGCCCTCAGCCAGTACGGGCGGTACGACCCAAACACCAGGCAGCGCGGGGCCCTGCAGGGCGACGGGACCCTCCAGCGGATCCAAGCCCAGCTGCCGGACGCGGTCCTCCGCACGGAAGTGGCCGACCAGACCCTCAGGCGGCTCAGCGACCTGGGGGTGCGGGTGGGCCGGGACGGCAGGCTCACGCTGGACGAGTCGAAGCTCTCCGACGCCCTGCAGGGCCGGTTTGACGAAGCGCGGCGGGTGCTGGAGGCCGCGGGCAGCAGGCTACGGGAGGTGGCGGACGGGCTCACCAAGGTGGACGGCCCCGTGTGGGGGGCCGTGGACGCCCTCAACAGCCGCATCCGCACCTACGACCAGCAGATCGCGCGGTGGGAGGACCGGGTGGAACGCAAGCGGGAGCAGCTCGTCCGCATGTTCACGGAGCTGGAGAAGAGCCTGGGCCAGCTGCGCAGCCAAGGGGACTGGCTTGCGATGCAGATCCGCAACCTGGGAGGGAGGAGCTCATGAAGCCCGCGGCCCTTGCCTACAGGAGTTTTCACGCCTCCACTGCCACCCCGGGGCAGCTGGTGGTCATGCTGTACGACGGTGCCGTGCGGTTTCTGGACGAGGCCATCCGCGCCTACCGGGCGGGCAACGAGAGCACCGCCCACCAGGCGGTGGTTCGGGCGGAGCAGGTGGTGCTGGAGCTCATGGCCTGTCTGGATCTTCGGTACGAGCTGGCCCACCACCTCCTCAGCCTTTACCGGTACCTGTTCGAACGCATGGGGGAAGCCAGACGCAACCGGGATGCCGCGGAGCTGGAGCGGGTGCGGGGGTGGGTGGCGGAGCTGCGGGAAGCGTGGGCGGAGGCAGAGCGCAAGACCCGGGCGGGTGTGCACTGATCCATGGACGCCCACCGCGAGACCTACCGGGAGATTCTGCATTGCACCGAGCAGGCTGCGGTTGCCGCAGAGCGGGGAGAGATCGAGCGTCTGGCGGAATGCCTGCGCCGCCGCCAGGAACTCATGGAGGCGGTGGAATCCCTTCCCCCGCTAGACCCGAAGGACCGCGTGCGGCTGCGGGGGGAAGCCTTGCCCTTGCTGGACGCGGCCCTGCGGATGAACCGCAGAATCATCGCTCTCCTCACCCTTCGTCGGACGCAGCTGGCTCGGTTCCTCGCGGGCGACATCAGCCGGTTCGTGGACACTTGGGGCTGATCCCCGCGTCCGGAATTGCCTCCGCCGGGCGACGCCCTGGAAGAGAAGCCGCTCCCGCTTCCCTCTCACCCGTGTCCCGACAAACAAACCTCAGGAATCCCGATGCGGGCGAGTGCCCTGCAGATGTCGAGCTGAGCCGGCACCCCGGTCCTACCTCCTGCCGCCGCGGGCCGGAGGGCAGCGGTCAACTGTTCCGGCGACAGGTCCGGCACCGCCTCCATCACGGGCGCCACTGCACCGCTCGCCACCGCGGCTGCGTAGGAGATCCCTGTTACAAACCCGTACCGGTCCGAAGGCAGCGTGGTCAGCACGTCCACTCCCGGGGCCAGCAGGCGCACGTGACCTCCCAGGTTTGACCGAGACCAGGGCTCGCCCCCAGGTTCCGATGCGCCCACCGCCAACACCCCCGGCAGCGCCGCGGGATACAGCCAGGGCCCCTGAGGCCCGTTGTTCCCGGCCGCCGCCACGACCACCACCCCCTGCGCCACGGCCCTCAGCACCACCCGGTTCACCGCCCGGTTCGACGGCCCTCCGAAACTCACGTTCAGGATCCGCACGCCGAGTTTCAGGACCGTATCCACGGCTCGCACCACCCGGTGCCCCAGGCAGACACCTTCCCGGCCGCCCTGTCGCTTCGGTACACAGGCTTGCAAGGCCACGAGCCGCGCTTCTGGCGCCACCCCCACAATCCCCACCCCGTTGCGCCGGGCTCCGATGATGCCGGCCACCTCCGTCCCATGGAGGTCGGCCGTCAGCCCAGCCATCCCTTCCACGAAGGTCCCCGCGGCCTCCACCGCCTCCCTCAGGTCTTCATGGCCACATCCACCCCGGTGTCCACCACCGCTACTGCCACGCCTCGCCCCCTCAGAAAGCGGTGCACCCTGTCCGCGCCCGTCGCCCGCAAGGCAACCTGATGCCGCGCAAGAGGGTCCTGTTGGGTCTCGTAGGCGCTGTTCAAATCGGCCTCGATCACTTCAGGATGCCGGCGAGCAATCCCGATGGCTAGGTTCGCGGGCGGCGACACCTCCAGGACGACGAGCGTGGCCTCCTGGGAAAGCAGCGGGTACACATAGCGGACCACGCCGTTGACCTGCCGCGCGATCTCCTCCGCCACCCGACCGGCCCGATCCGGGTCCGTGACCGCGAGCAGGGCGATGACTTGCTCGGGCGGTTGCCGTGTGGGCGCAGGGGTGGAGGGCTCTGGCGGGGCGGGCGGCCACGGAGGACCACACGGCCAGGACGGCCAGCACGCCCACAAGCAACTGCCGTCCCACGCCCCTACCTCCCCTGCTCCACTACCTCCGCAAAGGCCACCACGCCCGAATCCCTTACCCGGCGGAGCACCTCGGAAGCCGGTTTTCCGGCTTCGGCCTCCACGAGACGAGATACACCCCCAGAGGGCTCGGTCCGTCCACGGTCCCCACCCCCGCCGCGGAAAGGGCCCGGCTGATTTCCGCGGCCGTTGCCTGCTCCCGGAACAGTACCTGGATCCGCACACCACCCCTCGCAGGCTCCGGCGGACCGGACAGGGTGGTAGGGGCCTGCTCCGTAACTGGAATCCCCACCAGCACCACGATGACCGCCAGCTGCGCGGCAAAAACCAGCCGCGCATACAGAGGGACCGGCGCCACCGCCCGACCCAGCACCCTGACCGCCCGGCTCAGCAGGGATCGGTCGCGCAGGCGCTCCCTCGTCCGGGCATACAGGTCCGTCGCGGGACGCAGCTCGGTCCTGTCCGCCTCCACCGCCCGGCGCACGGCGGACAGCAGCCCCGCTTCCCGCCGGCAGACCTCACAGGTCTGCAGGTGCCCTTCCACTAGGCGCCGCTCCTCCTCCTGCAACGAGCCGTTCACGTACCACGGAAGCAGCCCGGCCAGCTCGGGCTGCGGGCACTCTCCGGCCGTCCCTACACCCCCTCCCGTTCCAGCAACCCCCGCAGCTTCTGCCGCGCGTGGAACATCCGGGTCTTCACGGTGTTCACCGGTACCCCCAGGACCTCCGCGACCTCCTGGTAGGACAACCCGGCGTCGAACACCAGGTGCACCACCTCCCGGTGCTCGGGCGACAGCTGGCTGAGGGCTTTGCGCACCCGCTCCACCAAATCCGCCCGCTCTGCCTCCTCTTCCGGATCCATCTGCGCGGGAAGCGCTCCGGCGTCCCCCAAAGACACCTGCCGCGGCTGCCGGCGCAGGAAATCGAGGGCCCGGCGGTGCGCGATGCCGAAGATCCAACTGGAGGCCCGCGCCTCTCCCCGGAACCGGGAAGCGCTCTTCCACACCGCTGCCATGGTCTCACACACCAGCTCCTCCGCGGCGTCTCCGTCCCCCACCATCCTCAGGAAGTACCGGTTACAGAGGACGCTCGAACCTCCGGAACAGGGCCTCAAACGCCCCCTCGTCCCCGGCCGCGGTCGCCGGACCAGAAGCGCTTCCGGCTCCTCGCCCTGCCCCATCCTCGCTTTCCTCACGGTATGTAGGCTCGAAGACAGTCCTTGCGGGTAGCCCGGGGGCTCCCATGACCTACACGGTGTCGGAAGTGGTGCAGGCGGGGTGGACGCCGGTGACCCCACCCTCCGTGTCGGTCACCGTGGGCCCGGGCCAGACCGTCAACGTGGAGTTCAGAAACCAAAAGATGATCACAGCCCCTGGACCTGGCCCCGGCCAACCAATAGTGCCGACACCTCCCCCCGGGGAGCCGCCCGGCGGGCCTGACAGAGACGGAGGGCGGCCGGACACCCCGAGGAGGTAAGCGACCCGTCCACCGCGGCTCCGGCGGCTCGGGTGCAGCGCCCGGGCCGCCGGAGCTTTCGCCTGGAAACGCGTGGTGGGGCCATGTCTCCTGCCAGCAGCCCTCAGCAGGAACCGGGCGGGTGACCGCGAATCTCTGTTTGGTAGATCGGGTATGCCGCCCACCGCCATCAACCTGGGGATCACGAGCGCCCAGCGGCTTGTGGCCCTGCTGGTCTTGCACTTCCTCGAAGGTGCCTCCGGGCTCAGCGAGGCGGACCTCCTGCGGAGGATCCGAGGTCTGGGGGGGGAGGGGTTCTGGGTCCCCAACAAGGGCACGGTCTCCAAGGTGGTCCGGGGCCTCATCGCGGAGGGCTACGTAGAGGGGCGCTGGGTGAACCCCGAGGGCCGCCGGCGCTGGGCCCTCTCCATCACCGACGCGGGCCGCGTCCACCTCCGGGTACTGAAGCGGGAGTTCCGCAAGCGCCTGGACGCGGGCCGGCAGTTCTTCGACCGGACGATGCGGGAGCTGTACGGCGGCTGAGAGTCCCAGCACCGTGGGGCGCGCGAACCTCCTGAAGGTGCAGGCCAGCGTTCTGAGGTGACACGCCGGCACGCAAGGCCTCTTGCCGAAGTCGGCTCAATTCCCGCCGGGTCCAACGGGGTGACGGACTGTCGGAGCACGCCGCGTCCGCACGAGGTTCCGCGACCCGGCACGGTTCCCTTGGCACGAGGTGACTTAGGTGGAACACGACTGGCTGGAAGTGGATGGGGTGCAGGAACTCGCACCAGGTTCGCGAATCTGAGCCGCCGTACGGGAGAAGTCCGCCACAAGCGCCTCAGACGGTCGCGCATCCGAATAGTGGATTAGGTCGTGGGAGGGACCGTAGTGTGAAGCAGTCGTGCTCGCATCTCCTAAAGATATACGGCGATCTCCAAAAGAGGTGAGGGGGCGGCGCGCCGAAAACGGAGGAGCAAGACTTGCTACGAGCCGTTGTAGTCATGGCTGGCGCGGGGCTTGATGCCACCGTGAAGCAGATACTCACCAGGACGCTTTGGATACATTGTGCGAGCGGTCGGAAATGACGCATGAAGCCCTACAGGATTACGTGGCAAGAAGGCTCAGACGTGCCGGGGACGACGGTGGACCAGACAGCAGGGTCCTCGCGGAATTGCTCATTAGCGAGAGCCCGAAGAAGCGGGCCATTGCAATGTTGCGGGAGGACCTATTGTCGGAGAGCATGCAGTCCTATGAGCAGCTGCGGCGTGTTAAGCAATACCTAGGGATTGCCGACGTGTTCTTGGCAAAGCACGAGGCGGCGATTGGGGGCATTGAATACGAGGAACGAGATCATTCATGAGATGGATCTCGCCGAACCCGGCAAGCCCCGGATGCGCAGGCCTAGGAGGAGGGATGAAATGGAGGTGAAGGCCGACACGTTGCTTAGTGTCGCTAAGCATATTCTCACCGAGGTAGATAAGTATCTGAGTGGGCAGTGAGCAGCACGGCTGCGGAGGAGGGCAGAGGCTCGCGGTGGTAGGAACCGCTAGGTTGCCGATAGAGCATCCTCCCGGGGCCAATGGGCGTGACTTTTTGCCAGGTACGGCGCTCTGGGTTGCGGTCTTTCTCCTCATCCTCACCAGCCAATCAGCGTCGGATGCCCGTGAGGCCAGACCCGGAGAATGGTGCTCGACGGGCGGGAGAGTCGAGCACCGCAGCTGGCCGTTCTGGTACCGGTCCTGGGTGAGGCATGAGCCAACGGGACAGGGCCTCTACCACTACGAGTTTCTGAACCGATCCGGAGGTCGCCTCGCCTTTAGATGGGACGACGCCGGGGTGATCCACGTCATCAGCATCCCGGGCCGACCCATTGTGAGCACCCGGCGGGGACGGCTGCCGCCGCAGATCCGGGACACGGTGATCGCGGTCGGTGGGAAAGAAGCCGAGGGGCTGAAGGTGCGCCGGCGGGCCTGTGCGGCTGCTGCGGGGCAGTGGCCGGACAGTCAGGAAGCCTCTTTCCGCTTTCGAGGCACGGTGGTGGGCGGTGATGGCCGGACTTGGCACGTGGACTTCTCGGTGGAGAGCAGGCGGGTAGGGGACGAGGTGAGGTTCCGGGTTTCGGCCAAGCTCAACCCCGGGCAGCGGAAGGTGACGTTGGAGTGGGAGGCGGGCCCAAACCTGCCCGCCGTGGTCGTCCACGAGCTCAGCGCGGACGGAAGCGCCTCTTGGCATCGGCAGAAGGGGATGGGCCGGGCCATCGTGCGCAGGGTTGTCGTAACCCTGCGGGACACAGACGGGAACCTGCTCGCGCGGCTGACACCAGGGGTCACCACGTGGGGCCCTCGGTGACCTCCGCGCAGCGCGCGGTGGGCAAATGTTCCGTGGGCCCTGAGTGTTCCCCGAAGAGTTATGCCACTCCCATCCGTGAGCGCGGCGGCGCCTGAAAGACCCTAGGCACCGGATTCGGAGGGCCAGCGGAAGTACGCGGAGGCCAGAGTTCGCGGAGCAGGGAGGGAGCGCGGCGAGCACCCCTACGGAATTTCTGTGTCGTTTAATGCGGCCTTAACGTTTCATCGTGAGGCTTTTCCGGGGTCATGGCCTTCGAATCGAAGTCAAGGCGCGGGAGGGTACTGGACAGCCATGCGGTTGAACACGGAATACGACGGGGATATACTGGATCTTGTCCTGGAGGGGGAAGGGGAGGCGGACACGATGTGGGACCTGGAGGACTACGTCGAAGCGGAAACCGCAATCGCATTCCTCGCGTCGGCCCTGCTGTTCTCTCCGCGCGTCCGACGTACCCTCCGCCAGGGCCTCGTGTACGGGATTGCGGGCGCCCTCGCAGCGGCCGCCACCACCCGAACGCTCCTCCGCGGCGTTCGGGACGGTTTGGCGGGCTCGGGCGCCCGGCCGCGCTCCACAGCGCTCGCGGGTTCTAACTGAGCAGCGGCCGCCTCAGGGCGCCGGACGAGGTCATGGAGTCCGATCGGGAGACGACGATGCCGGAAGCCGAGCAGCCGGCCCGCAACGAGACCGATCTACCGGAGGGCCCTGCGGACCGTCCGGAAGGTCGCCGGGTCAGGCCGGTGGGAGGCAGCGTGGAAGCGGATCGTCCATCCCCACCGGAGGGCGTCGGGCGAGAGGGGGCGGTCTCCCAAGGCAGGGGGGCCCCTGAGGAAGGAGCAGAGGAACCGGCTGTCCCCGCGGCTGTGGCTCGGGCCGAGCAGTTGCTGGACGAGGCAATTCTCTGGGGCGCTGCGATCGGTTCTGTGGCGGCGCGGCGGCTGCGTGGCCTGCTTGCCCGTGTGCGGGAGGAAGTCGAGGACATCGTCGCCGAAGCGAGAGCTCTTCGGGCACAATGGCAGTCGACTCGAACCCCGGGCCTGCGGAGCAGGCGGCCGAAGTAGACCATGCTCCTCCCGGGCGCCCCGCGGCCTCAGCGGGGAGGGGTTCCCGACCGCCCAGGTCGGCCGTACTGCGCGTGGTACACCGGCTGCCCGGGCGGATCCGCTTTCGACTCCATGGCGCTGAGTCCCACCGGTTGGATGAGCTCGCGCGGGAGTTAAGGGCGCGAGGGCTGCAGGTCCAAGCCAACCCGTGGACGGGTAGCCTTCTCGTCCGTTACGATCCGCACGGGGCGAGCGAGGGCGAGATCGTGGCAGCGATCCGCGAGGGGATCGGCGGAGGTCTGCCGCTCGACGAGGAAGGCGCGCGGATCCTTTCCGTTCCGCTTGCCCCCTATCGCGTGGCCGTCGATCAACGCACGGTCCAGGTCGACCGCGAAGGTCGCCGGTGGCAGCGGGTCCGTCTCCGGGTAGCGGGCCTTCACGGGAACCATCGTCTGGCCCAAGACCTCGAACACCTGCTGTCGACGCTCCGGTCCGTCACCGTCCGGGCGAGTGTGGCGACCGGGCGGATGCTCGTCGAGCACGACCCCGACGTCGTGGACCTGGACGCGATCCTTGAGGCGTTGAGTGGCCTGCCGATCCCTGAAGAGCCTCTCCTCCGTTACCGAGCCACCGTTCCGACCGACCGCGGACCCCTCCTGTACGCGGCTGGCCGTACCGTGGCCGCGAGCGCAGCCCTCGTCTTTTTGGCAGTCCGCAGGATGTTGGGGCGTCCCCTCCCCCTAGCTACGAGCCCCGTCCCCGCGCTGATCGCCGACGGGGTGACCATCGCACGGGGGTTCCCGGCCTTTCGGGAAGGACTCCGACGGGCGGTCGGCCCGGCCGCGGCGGATATCGTGACCAGCTCTGCGAGCATCTTCGCCCACACCGCCTATGGCCAGCAGCACGGACTCGTGGTCAGCTTCGCCGAAGGACTCCGCCTCCTCTCTGCCCTGTTCCCATGGAGGCGGGCATGGCAGCGCTATGAGTCGATGCTTTTACGGACTCCGGTCCGCCGTCCGGGTGGGGAGGCAGCGGTGCGGGCTCCCGACCGGCTCTCCTTCGACCTGGACGCCGTCCGCGGGGGCGCGCTGGTGATCCGGCCGGACGGGACCGTGGAGTTGTGCTATGCGCCGATCCGGCTCCCTGCCGGCACGTTCGTGATGGACGGGGAACTCACGGGGGTCTGGGGGCCGGTGACCCCGCCGCGGCGGTTGCTCGCGGCGCCCCCCTACCCCCGGGTCCTCTCCCAGTACCTGCGGCTGATCACTCCGCTGGCGTTCGCCTCGGCCGGGCTGGCGGGGGCTGTTACCCGTTCGCTGCGCATAGCGACACAGGTGTTGGTCCTGGTCAACGCGCGGACCGCCCTGATCGGAGCCGAGGCCGCAGACCTCGGGGCGGTGGCCCGGGCTCTGCGAGGGGGAGCCCTCATCACAGCCCTGCGCCCGGGCCGTCGGCTGGTCCGGCCCACCGTCGTCCTCCTCGACCATCCTGCTCTGCTCGTGGACGGGCTCCAGCTAGACAGATGCCACATCCTCGACCCGTCGGTGAGCGTCGCCGAGGCGACGGTGTGGGCCAGCGAGGCGGCCCACGGCACGCTTTGGCGGAGCCTGTTTCCTCCCGCCGACCCAGTCGCTGCTGTGAGGAACGTGCAGACCCACTACCGGCTGGTTCGCGTGACTCCGGGCAAGCACGAGGACCGGGACGGGGCAAGACCCGCTGATGCGGAGGCCCCCGTGGTCCTCGCCCTGGAGCGGGTGCCCTCCGGTGATGTGGTCGCCGTCTGGACCTTCCGGCCGAGGGTTTCGGCGGATCTCGACCCCCTCCGCCGGGCCTGTGCGCAAACCGGTGCGCGGCTCCTCGTTCGGATCCCTCATGGGACCGTCCCCGCGTGGCTCCGCGGGGCCGACGTGGAGACGGTAGTGGCTCCCGATGCCGCGCAACTCGTCCACCACCTCCGGGCCCAGGGAGAGGTCGTCCTCTACGTGACGGACCATGGCCAGACGGGTCCGGCCTGCGCGGCGGCGCACATTTCGGTCCTCGTGGCGCCCCACCGGCGTCCCCTCGATGCCACCGCGGACGCGGTGGTCCAACGGCTCGCGTCGGTGGCCGCTCTAGTGGAAGCGGGGCATCGGCGCGACCTCGCGGTCCGCGATAGTGTGGCGCTCTCCCTGGCGTCGAACGGGCTCGCCGCGGGGCTCGGACTCCGAGGGGGACCCTCGCCGGCCCTCGCTCTGGTGTCCGCGGGAAGCGCGTTCCTCGCCCTGGTGGCCGGCTGGATGCGTCTGCGGGGAGGGGAGGACCCGACGGGCTTTGGGTTCGTCGATCCCGAACCGGAGCGCTGGGCCCGCCTCTCCCCGGCCGAGGTCTTGGAGCACCTGCAGAGTCGGCCTGAGGGGCTGAGTGAGGCGGAGGCCCGGCGGCGTCGCAGGGCACTGCCCCTCGACCGGGCGGAGGGTTCCTGGGGGCGGGCGCTCATGGATCAGCTGAACTCACCGCTTCTCGCTGTCCTGGCTACTGGCGCCCTGCTCTCCTTCCTGGTAGGTGCTCACCTCGACTTCGTCATCCTCCTCGGAACCCTTCTCTTCAATGTGGCCGTGGGCAGCTGGCAGGAGCACAGCGTCTCCCGGGCCACTGCGCACCTCGCCCGCCTGAGTGCACCGCCTGCCCGTGTGCTGCGCGACGGGGTCGAACGACTCCTCGCCCCCTCCGAGCTCGTCCCCGGGGACGTGATCCTGCTCGGCTTCGGGGACCGCGTCCCCGCGGACGCCAGGCTCCTCCACAGCGAGAGCCTGCGGGTGGATGAAGCGGCGCTGACGGGAGAGTCGGTGCCGGTGGTCAAGGACAGCCGAGCGGATGACGAGCGGGCCATCGTCCTATCCGGTACGGACGTCCTCAGTGGCAGCGCCAGGGCGGTCGTAGTCGGGGTCGGCGAGGATACCCGCCTGGGGGCCACCCGGCAAGCCTTGGGAGACGTACTGCCTCCTGGGGACCGCCTGGCTGCGCGTCTAGCGCAGCTCACGCGCCTCAGTCTGCCGGTGTCGGTCGCCGCGGGGGCGCTCGTCACGGTCGCGGGGATCGCCCGGGGTGCGCCCGTGGTCAGTCAGGTCGCCCTGGGTGCAAGTCTTACCGTGGCCGCGGTGCCCGAAGGCCTGCCTCTGCTCGCGCGCTTGAGTGAGGCCGCGACCGCCCGCCGCTTGGCCCGACGGGGAGTGCTCCCGAGGAGACCCGCAGCCGTGGAAGCCCTGGGGCGGGTCAGTGTGCTCTGTGTGGACAAGACAGGCACCCTGACACGCGGGCAGCTCCGGGTCCAGCGCCTCGTGACCGCGGCGGGGACCGAGGACGTTTCCCCGCTCGTCTCGGATCCCGCCCGCCGGCTGTTGGCCGCGGCGGCCCTCGCGAGTCCGTCCCTCGACCGCGGCGACGCCCTCGCTCACTCCACGGATGCGGCGATCCTCGAGGCCGCCCGCGCCCTTGACCTGCCGGATGCGGGCAGTCCGGCCCGACTCGAGGAGCTGCCCTTCGACTCCGTCCGCCCGTACCATGCGGTCAGGCTCCGCGACCGGGTGGTCCTCAAGGGCAGCCCTGAGTTCCTCTTGCCGCGCTGCGCCGCGATGGCCAATCCTTCCGGAGATCCGAGTCCGGACCGCTTGGAGACCTTACAGGAGACGGCGCTGGGACTTGCGCGTGACGGCCTCCGGGTGCTGCTCGTGGCAGAGGGAGCTGTCGAAACGCCGCTGGAAGACCCGAGGGACCTCGTCGCCCTGGGACTGATTGGCATTGCCGACGGGCTGCGGCCGCAGGTCCGGGACGCCGTGCGCCGCTGCCATGAGGCCGGCGTACGCGTGATCATGATCACGGGTGACCACCCCGCCACCGCGGAGTCGGTGGCCCGCGCGGCCGGGCTCCCGGTGGGCCCAGGCCGACTGCTCCACGCGAGTGAGTTGCGCGAGCTCGACGCGCGGACGCTCACCGAGCGGCTCGCGGAGGTCTCCATCATCG
>JANXCW010000007.1 GCA_025059775.1 Armatimonadota bacterium | reverse complement strand
TTGGGACGTGGTGGAGCGTTACAGGTGGATGGGGGCAGGGAGTTTGGGGCGGAGTTTGAGGCGGAGTGCCAGAGGCGGGGGATCCGCCCGGAGGTGGCACCCCGCCTCCAGGCTGTCTCACATGTGGTGAACCCGGACACTTGCTTGACATGGGGAGAAGGGGAGCCCTATGATGCGCCTGGACCGTCAGGACCGGATTGCCCACCGGATGATGGTTCCGGCACTCGCTGCCGCGGTGTAAGGGGTTCCATCCGAGGCGGGAAACCGACGGTACGGGAGCCATGGCGGGCCAGATCTCCTGGTCCCCTGGACGGAGTGATACGAGGTGAGGGAAGTGCCGTTAGACTGGGCATATGTGGCGGCCTTCGCGCTTCTGGGTAGCCTCCTGGCGGCACTGCCGTTTGCCGTGGTGTGGTTGCTGGCCCCCCGCAGTTCGTACCCCCAGAAGCGATTAACCTATGAATCGGGTGTAATCCCCTTCGGCAGCGCGTGGGCCCAGTTCCACGTGCGCTACTACCTGTACGGCCTGGTGTTTCTCCTCTTCGACATCGAGGTGATTTTCATCTACCCCTGGACCGTGGTTCTCCGGCAGCTGGGGCCCCTGGCCTTCGTGGAGATGCTGCTCTTCCTCGTCGTCCTCGCGGTGGGGCTCGCGTATGCGTGGCGGAAGGGAGCCCTGGAGTGGGCGTGATGGCCGAGGCGATCCGGATCGTCCTGTCCGTGGTAATCGTCTTCACCTTCGTCGCCGTGGGCGTGGCGCTCTTCCTGGTTCTTATGGAACGGAAGGTGAGCGCCTGGGTCCAGGCTCGCATCGGACCTCGCCACGTGGGGCCGTACGGGACCCTACAGACCTTGGCGGACCTCCTGAAGCTGCTCCAGAAAGAGCACATCCTGCCCGCGGGCGCGGATCGCCTGATGTTCGCTCTCGCGCCCGTGGTGGTGGCGGTGGCGGCCCTCCTGAGCTACGTGGTGCTCCCCTGGGGCCCGGGCGTCATCGTGCGGGACCTGGGGGTGGGGGTCCTGTACTTCGCCGCGGTCCTCTCCCTGGAGGTGGTGGGGATTCTCACCGCGGGGTGGGCCTCCAACAACAAGTACGCCCTGCTGGGGGGATTGCGGTCCGCCGCCCAGATGGTTTCCTACGAGCTCCCCCTGGGTTTTGCCATCCTCACGGTGGCCGCCATCGCAGGGACCCTCTCCACGGTCCGCATCGTGGAAGCGCAACCGTATCCCTGGTACACGTATCCCTCCGTTATCGTGGCGGGCCTCGTGTTCCTGGTGGCCGCCACCGCGGAAAGCAACCGCATCCCCTTCGACCTGCCGGAGGCGGAATCGGAGCTGGTGGCGGGATACTTCTCCGAGTACTCCCCCCTCCGGTTTGCCCTATTCCAGCTGGGGGAATATGGGTCCCTGTTCGCCACCTCCGCCCTCTTTGTGACCCTGTTCCTGGGGGGCTGGCGGGGGCCGTTTGAACTGCCACTCGTGGGCCCCGTGGTGGACGGGATCTTCTGGTTTCTGCTAAAGACCTATGCGGTGGTGTTCTTCTTCATGTGGGTTCGGTGGACGTATCCGCGCTTCCGCATTGACCAACTGCTGAACGTCTCGTGGAAGTTGCTGTTGCCGCTGAGCCTCGCGAACCTACTCCTGGTGGGATTGCTGGTAGCGGGGAGCGGGTGAAGATGGCGGAAGCCGTAGCCTTCTACGGACTCACCGCGGTAGCCCTGGGTGCTTCCCTGGTGGTGGTGCTGTCCCGAAACATGGTGCACGCCGCGGTCTCCCTGGTTCCTGTGCTCCTGGCGATCGCGGGCTACTACATCTTGCTGGGCGCGGAGTTCGTGGCCGCCATCCAGATCCTCATCTACGCGGGTGCCATCACTGTGCTCATCCTGTTCGTGATCCTGCTCACGGAGGGCGCCACGGGCGTACGGGTTCGCCCCCGGAACGAGCAGGTGCCCCTGGGGGCCATCGCCTGCCTCGCCCTGGCGGCGCTGCTCGTGACGGTGCTCACCCAAGCCCCCTGGCCCCAGGCTCAGGGATCCCTCCCCGAATACAATCCGGGGGCCGTGGGTCAGAGCTTTCTCACCGCGTACGTGCTGCCCTTTGAGGCAACGTCTTTGCTGATCGTGGCGTGTCTGGTGGGAGCCATCGTCGTTGCACGCAGGGAGGAATGATCGGACTCGGACATTACCTTGTCTCCGGTGCCCTCCTGTTCGCCGCGGGCCTGTTTGCGGTGCTGACGCGGCGTAACGCGGTGGCCATCCTCATGGGGATCGAGCTCATGTTGAATGCGGCCAACATCAACTTCGTGGCCTTCACCAAGTTCGTCTCTCCGGAGCTGGTGCGGGGACACATCGCGGCCCTTATCGTCATCACCCTGGCCGCGTGCGAGGCGGCGGTGGGACTGGCGCTGGTGATCAGTGCCTACCGGCACCTGGAGACCGTGCAGGTGGACGAGATCAACCTTATGAAGTGGTAGGAGGATCATGGGGGCCTGGGCCTGGCTCATCCCGCTCTTCCCCCTCGCCGGATACGGAATCCTCATCGCGTGGGGGCGTAGGCTCGGGGACCGGTCTCCCCTGGTGGCGGTGGGTGCCATGCTCCTGGCGACCCTGACGGCCCTGGCCGTGTTCCTGGAGCAGCTCCGCGGGGTGGATCCATACGTGTGGCGGACCGTGTGGGCGGTAGGGGGCGACCGGGTGATCACCGCCGGGTACACCGTGGATCGTCTGTCCGCCACCATGGCCCTGATGGTCACGGTGGTGGGCACCCTCATCTTCCTCTACTCCATCGGATATATGCGAGGGGACCCTTACTACAGCCGGTTCTTCGCCTTCCTCAGCCTTTTCTGCGCGGGGATGCTCACCACGGTCCTCGCCAATAGCTTCCTGGTGCTCCTCCTGGGCTGGGAGATCATCGGACTGTGCTCCTACCTCCTCATCGGCTTCTACTTCCGACGTCGGTCCGCCAACATGGCACAGATGAAGGCCTTCCTCACCACCCGGGTGGGGGACACCTTCATGCTGGTGGGGATCATGCTGCTCTTCGCTCAGTTCGGTACCGTGGACTACCAGGAGATCTTCGAGGCCCTGGCCCACGGCAAGGCCTGGTCCCCCGCGGCGGTTACCCTCTTCGGCCTGCCTGTGCCCCTGGCGGTCCTGGGAGCCCTGTTGATCTTCGGGGGGTCGGTGGGGAAGAGCGGCCAGGTGCCCCTGCACGTGTGGCTGCCGGACGCCATGGAGGGGCCCACTCCCGTTTCCGCCCTCATCCACGCGGCCACCATGGTGGCCGCGGGGGTATACCTGGTGGCCCGCACCTACCCCCTGTTCTTCTACACCCCGGGCCACGTGGCTCTGGAGGCGGTGGCGTGGGTTGGGGCGATCACGGCCCTTCTGGCTGCCCTCATGGCGGTGGCCCAGGACGACATCAAGCGTATCCTCGCGTACTCCACCATCAGCCAGCTGGGCTTCATGATGGCGGGACTGGGGGTCTTGGGGTACACCGCGGGCTTCTTCCATCTCCTCACCCATGCCTTCTTCAAGGCGTTGCTGTTCCTGGGGGCAGGAAGCGTGATCCACGCGGTGCGTACGAACAACATCAAGGAGATGGGTGGACTGTGGCGGAAGATGCCCGTCACCTTCGGGACCTTCCTCATCGGATACCTGGCGCTGGCTGGAATCTTTCCGTTCGCGGGATTCTGGAGCAAGGATGAGATCCTGCTGGAAGCGTACCACCACAACCCCGCGGTGTACTGGGTGCTCACCGTGGCCTCCTTCCTCACCGCCTTCTACATGACGCGGCTGGTGGCCTACGCCTTCTTCGGTTCCTTCCGGGGCCCCGCGCACCCGGAGCCGGATCCCTGGCTGGAGGAGGACTACGTCCGGGCCGGAGTGCGGGGTCCTCACCACGGGCATGGTTCGCACGCCACCGTCCCGCACGAGAGCCCGCCCGTGATGACCGTGCCCCTCGTGGTGCTCGCGGCCTTCTCTGCGGGGGTGGGGTTTGTGGGAGCTCCCGGCACGGGACCGGAGGGCGGGTCCTGGTTCCATCGCTTCATCGAGTTCGAAGGGTTCCGGGAGGCGGAGATCCACGCACCGGGTTTCTCCTGGGCCGTGGCCCTGCGGGGGCTGGGCGTGGCCCTGGCGGGCATCCTGGTGGCCTGGGGGATGTATGGGGGGCGGAGGAGGTACAGCGAACAGGTACGGGACTGGATGCCGTGGCTGGTTGCCTTCCTGCGGGATCGGATGTACTTCGACGCGTTCTACGGCTGGCTGTTCGTGCAGGGGGGGCTGGCCCTGGCCCGGCTGCTGCGTGCCTTCGATACCTACGTGGTGGACGGGATCGTCAACGCGGTGGGCTACCTCACGGTGCTGATCGCTCGGGTCGACCGGGTGATCGACACGTACGTGGTAGACGGCCTCGTCAACCTCGTGGGGATTGTGACCCGATGGCTGGGCTCGGTCCTGCGCTACATCCAGACGGGGCGAGCCTACAACTACATCCTCCTGGCCACCCTGGGGGTGGTGCTCATCGTGGTATGGACCCTGTGGAGGTTGTGACATGCCGATTCTCACCGTGACCCTTTTTCTGCCGCTCCTGGGAACCCTCGTGGTGCTGTTCCTGCCTCCGCATGACCCGCACCGCATCCGGAGGGTGACGCTAGGGTTCGCGGGGCTCACGTTCCTGAGCTCTCTGGCCATCCTGTCGTATTTCGACTTCGGACGGCGGGAGATCCAGCTCCTCGAGCAGGCGGCCTGGATCCCCGCCATCGGCGTCCAGTACAAGGTGGGGGTGGACAGCATGAGCCTCGCCCTGGCCATCCTCACCACCCTCCTCACCCTTCTCTCCGTGGTCTACTCCCTGCGGGTGGAGGAGCGGGTGAAGGAGTACAACCTGCTGTTCCTGCTGCTGGAAACGGGCATGTTGGGCGTGTTCTTTGCCCTGGATTTCTTCCTGTTCTATGTGTTCTGGGAACTCACCCTGGTGCCCATGTACTTCCTCATCGGGATCTGGGGGGGACCCCGCCGGGAGTACGCGGCCATCAAGTTCTTCCTGTACACCCTGGTGGGCTCCCTCGCCATGCTGCTGGCCATCCTGCTCCTGTACTTCCACCTGCCGCCCGGGGAACGGACCTTCGACGTGCTGCGGATCCTGGAGATCCGGCCGCTTTCGGGAACGGGCCTGGTGACGCAGCTCGCCTTCTGGGGGTTCTTTCTGTCCTTCGCAATCAAGGTGCCCATGTGGCCCTTCCACACCTGGCTGCCGGATGCCCATGTGGAGGCGCCTACGGCGGGATCCGTGATCCTGGCCGCCATCCTGCTGAAGCTGGGAACCTACGGATTCGTACGCTTCAGCCTCCCCCTCTTCCCGGAGGTCTTCCAGCAGCACGCCTCCCTCATCGCGGTCCTGGCCCTCATCGGGATCATCTACGGGGCGCTGGTGGCCATGGCACAGCAGGACCTCAAGAAGCTGGTGGCCTACTCCTCCGTGAACCACATGGGATACGTGATGCTGGCGGTGGCCGCCGCGGCCGCGGCGCGAGGGAAGCCGGAGCTGGCGGGGCCCGCGGCCACGGCCCTGAACGGCGCGGTGCTGGAGATGCTGGCCCACGGGGTTATCACAGGGGCTCTGTTCCTCATCGTCGGTGTCCTCTACGACTATCGGACCCACACCCGTGGGGTGGAGGATTTCGGCGGGCTGTGGGCGGTGCTGCCGAAGTACGGAGCGGTGACCATCACCGCCATGTTCGCCTCCCTGGGGCTCCCGGGGCTCATGGGGTTCGTGGCGGAGTTCTTGATCTTTGTGGGTTCCTTTGCCATCCTGCCCGTGCACACCGCCATTGCGGCGGTGGGCATCATCGTCACCGCCGCCTTCTTCCTGTGGACCATTCAGCGCATCTTCCTGGGCCCCCCGAACCCCCGGTGGGGAAACCTGCCGGACCTGGACCGCCGGGAAGCCTGGGCCCTGGTGCCCCTGGTGGTCCTCATGATCGTGTTCGGAGTATACCCTAGGCCGCTTGTGGAATTCATCAACCTCAGCACCACGCAGGTGATGCAGCTGGTGGGGTTGGTGAGATGAACGTGGCGGACCTGCGCTGGCTGCTGCCGGAGACCCTCGTTGGGGGCTTGGCCCTCTTGTTGCTGGTGGTGGACCTTTTCCTTCCGCAGGAGCGCAAGTCCGTGGTGGGCGGCCTCGGGATCCTGGGGCTGGGGGTGGCCGGCGTGAACCTGGCCCTTCTGCTGCGGGACCTGGAAGGCCTTGGCGAGGCCGGCGTCCGGATCCTCTCGGACACGTACACGGTGGATCACTTCGGGGTTTACTTCAAGCTGGTGGCCGTGCTGGCCACGGCCCTGGTGATCCTGGTGGGGATGGATTTCTTCCCCCGCTATACGGCGTACACGGGCGAGGCAACCGTGATGTTGGTCTTCACCTGCCTGGGCCTCATGCTCATGGCCTCCAGCAGCGAGCTGATCACCCTGCTGCTGAGTATCGAGTTCGTCTCCCTCACCAGTTACCTCCTGGCGGGCTACCTCAAGGGCAGCCCGAAGAGCAATGAGGCAGGGGTGAAGTACTTCCTGTATGGCGCGGCCACCACGGGGATCATGGCCTACGGTTTTTCCCTGCTGTACGGGGCCACAGGCACCACGGTCCTCCACGACATCGCGGGCAAGGTCGGACAGATGGGTCCCGTGGGCATCCTGGGCATGGGAATGGCCTTGGCGGGGTTCGGGTTCAAGATCTCCATGGTTCCCTTCCACCAATGGACACCGGACGTGTACGAGGGAGCTCCCACCCCGATCAGCGCGTACCTCTCCGTGGGCCCCAAGGCCGCGGGATTCGCGGCACTGTTGCGTACCCTGCTGGTGGCGGTACCGCCTGAGACCATCGACTGGAGACTGCTGATCGCGGTGCTGAGCGCTCTGAGCATGACGGTGGGCAACCTCCTCGCCCTGCCCCAGCGGAACATTAAGCGGATGCTGGCATACTCCAGCATCTCCCACGCGGGGTTCATGCTCATGGCGGTGGCGGCCGCGCCGTCCGCGTGGGCGCGTCCGGCCCTGCTCGTATACGTGGGTGCCTACCTCTTCACGAACCTGGGGGCCTTCTTCGCGGCCATGGTGGCCTCCTGGAGTACGGGCTCGGACGAGATTCCGGACTTCGCGGGGCTCAGCCAGCGGGCGCCCGGGGTGGCCCTGGCCATGGCCCTCTTTATGCTCTCCCTTACCGGTATTCCTCCCACCGCGGGATTTTTCGGCAAGTACTACCTCTTCTCCGCGGCCGTGGACGCGGGTCTGTTGTGGCTCGCGGGGGTCGGCGTGCTCAACAGCGTGGTCTCCTTGTACTACTACGTGGGCGTGATCCGGGCCCTGTATCTGATGCCCCCTGTCCGGGAGGTCTCCGTCCCGGTTCCCGCGGGCACAGGCTGGGCCCTGGCCCTCACCGCCCTGGGGACCCTGGCGCTCGGGGTGGTCCCCCAGCCGTTCGTCACCCTCATCCAATCCGCTCAGCGTCTGCTGGCGGGATTTTAAACCCCGGGAAGGGAATTCTTGCGTGCCGCAGGCGCAGGGTGTGCTAGCATGAGGGAGGCGAAGCGGTGGTTCGCGTCCTTGGTGGGGATGCGGGCCCCGCTTCTCGTCTAGAAGTTCGGGTTCGGGGTCCGAGAATGGCGCACGAACGGGACGCCAAACAGGACAACATCCTGCTCGTGATCGCGAAAAAGGAGCAGGAACTGGAGCGCCTGGTCGCGGAGGCCAGGGCGGAGGCGGAGCGCATGGTGGTGGAGGCGGAAGCGGAGGCAGCCCGCATTCGGGAGCGGGCCCAGCAGGAGATCGCCCGGTTGGAGCGGGAGGCCCGGGAACGGGCGGAGGCGGAGGGCCGGGCCGCCCGGGAGTGGGCCCTGGAGCGGGCCCGGGAGGAAGCGGAGCGCCTCCGCGTCCAGGCCCAGCAGCGGATGGACGAGGCCGTTCGACGCGTGGTGGAGGCGGTCCTCCGGGGGTAAGGACCGATGATCGTGGAAATGAGCCGGGTGCTCCTCCTGGGCCCTAAGCGGCTGCTCGGGGAAGTCACGGATGTGGTGCAGCGCCTCGGGGTGGTACATGTGGACCGGGTGGAGGCAGAGGAGGTCCCCGCGGTCCGCCCCGTGGAGCCCGGAAGCGAGGAGGAACAGCGCCGGTTGGAAGCCCTGCTCGCCCGCACCACGGGTCTGTTGAACCTCCTCCCCCGGACCGGGCCCACCCCCATTCCGGACCTGGGAACGCGCTCCCTGGAGGAGCTGGCGGCCATCCTGGAGTCTATCGAGCAGCCGGCCCGGGAGCTGGTCCGGAAGCGTCTGGAGGCGGAGGAGGAGCTGGAGCTCATCCGGGCCTATGAGAACGCGCTTCGGGTCCTCTCCCCGCTTCTCGGGGCCCTGCAGGGGAGCCGGCACTTCGAGACCTACGGGTTTGTCCTGAAGGGGAAGGCGACCCCCGTGGTCGCGGGGCTCCAGCAGGAGCTGCGACGGCTCACCGAAGGGCGGGTGGAGGTGGTGGCCCGTCAGATCGACGAGCAGACCACGGGGGTGGTGGTGGCCTTCCACCGGCGGGATGGGGATGGGGTGCGATCCCTACTCCAGCGGGCGGGCATCACGGAGTTGCGCCTGCCCGCCCGGTTCGCGGATCGTCCTGCTCTGGAGGCGGTCCAGGAGATGGAACGGCGGCGGGAGGAATTGCCCCGGGAGATCGAGAACCTGAAGGGTCAGCTGGAAGCCCTGAGCCGGGAGCACCGGGGAACGGTGCAGGCCATCGCGGCCTACCTCCGGGACGAGCTTGCCAAGCTTCAGGTTCTACCCGCCTTCGCTCAGTCCCGCTACACCTTCATCGTGCAGGGGTGGGTGCCCACCCGAGAGGTCCCGAGGCTGCGGGCCGCCGTGCGCCGGGCTTTCGGGGACCAGGTGGTGGTCTACGACACGCCCGCGGACCCCCACGACGAGGAGGAGGCAGCCCACATCCCGGTGGCGCTGGAGAACCCCGCGCCCATCCGGCCCTTCCAGCTGCTGCTCTCCATTTTCCGGCCTCCCAGGTATGGAACCTGGGATCCCACGCCCCTGCTGGCCCTGACATTCCCCCTGTTCGTAGGCTTGGTGATCGGAGATGTGGGATACGGGGCTTTGTTTTTCCTGCTCGGCTGGACACTGCGTAACCGGGCACGCCGGGGGGAAGGCCTGGAGATCCCCCTTCTGAACATCCGGATGCATCCGGAGATCCTAGGGGCGGTCTCCTGGATCGTGCGGGTGGTGGCCTTCTGGGTCATGGTCTTCGGGGTCCTGTACGCGGAGGTGTTCGGCAACCTTCCGGAGCTGCTGTTTCACCTGCGCCCCATTTTCGATCGGGTCCACGCGCATCGGGACCTCTACTTCCAGCTCATCGTGCTCCTGGGGATGCTCATGATCTACGGGGGTCTCTTGGGACACCTGGGGATGGCCGTCCGACACCGCCACCTCCGGGGTATTTTCGAGAGCGCGGTGATGATCCTGGTCCTCACGTGGGTGCTGTTGCTCCTGGGCGGTATGTCGGGGATGCTGCCCGCGGCCGTGATCTCCCTCAGTTGGTACTTCCTCTGGGCGGGGCTGGTGGTCTTCGCGCTGGGACTGGCCTTCCGGGCCGCGAACCCCATGTGGTTCCTGGAGTCTGCCACCGCTTTCGGGCACATCCTCTCCCATGCCCGGCTCATGGCCTTCGGTCTCGCGGCGGCGGCTCTCGCGAGCGCCGCCAACGAGCTGGGGCCCAGCATGGCGGAGACCTTCGGAGCGCGGGGGGTTGTGGGTGTCGTGGTGGGCTCGTTGATTTCCGCTCTTGCCCAAGTCCTGTTCTTCGTGTTTACCATTGTGGGGCACGTGATTCAGCCCGCGCGTCTGCACTGGGTGGAGTTCTTCACGAAGGTGAAGTACCACGAGGAAGCCGGGGAACCCTACCGGCCATTTCAACGCACAGGGAGGTGAGTATGCGCATGCGCGCTGTACTCTGGCTTCTCCTCGGTCTCGCCCTGATCGGGGCGGTGGCCATGCCCGCCCTCGCCGCGGAGGCACCGGAGGCCCGACCTGCTGGAGACGGGGCCCGTGCAGGGCTGCTGGGGATTGCGGCCGCCCTCGCGGTGGCCTTCGGGGCGCTGGGCACCGCGTGGGCGCAATCCCGCATCGGTGCCGCCGCGGCCGGAGCGATGGCGGAGCGTCCGGAGATCGGAGGCCTCATGCTGGTGTTCCTAGCCCTGCCGGAGACCATGATCATCCTCGGGTTCCTGGTGGCCTTCTTCCTCATCGGGCGCATCTAAGATGAGCTCGGAGCTCATCAGCCTGCTCGAGCGGGAGGCCCAGGCGGAACGGGAACGCCTGCTGGAGGAGGCGCGCCAGCGAGCGCGGGATCTCCTCCAGCAGGCGGAGGCAGAAGCTGCGAACCTCCTGGAGGCCCATCGCCGACGGGTGGACGCGGAGCTGGAGGCAGCCCGCACCCGGGCGCGGGGCGTGGCACAGTTGCAGGCCACGTCCCTGGTGCTCGCGGCAAAGGACGAGCAGATCGAGGAGGTCTTCCGGCGGGCCCGGCAGGAGTTGGAGCGTCTGAGCCAGGATCCCGCTCGCTACGAGCCGGTCCTCCGGGGGCTCCTCCAGGAGGCGGTGGCAGGGTTCCGGGACCGGGTGGTGGTGGAGTGCGCGGAGCGGGACCTCCCCCTCGTCCAGGCCGCGGTACAGACCCTGGGCCTGGAGGCGGAAGTGCGGCCGAGTCCGGAGCTATGGGGAGGTGTGCGGGTCCGCAGCACGGACGGCCGCTTCGTGGTGGAGAACACCCTTCTTTCGCGCCTGGAGCGGGCACGCCAGCTGCTGCTCTCGGAGGTGGCGGACATCCTCTGGGGAGGGTAGGGACGGGTGCCGGAGGACTTCGGCTACATCAACGCCCGGGTGAAGGGCATGCGATCCCGGCTGCTGCCGCCCGGCCGCCTGGAGGAGTTGTTGGGGCTTGCGGACCTGGAGAGCTTCATCCATGCTCTGAGCAACACGCCCTACGGGCCTGAGTTACAGGAGGCCCTCACCCGGTACCAGGGCTTGCGGGCGGTGGACGAGGCCTTGATGCGGAACTTCCAGAAAACTGCCCAGAAGATCCTGGGGTTTTCAGAGGGGAGGGCCAGGGCCCTGATCCGGGTGTTTTTGATCCAGTGGGATCTCCACAACCTGCGCACCATCCTCCGGGCAAAGCACGCGGGGTATTCTCCGGAGGAGACGGAACAGAACCTGATCCCCGCGGGGGAGCTCACGGAGGTCCGGCTCCGGGAACTGCTGGCGCAGCCGGACCTCGCGGCCCTGGCCGGTACCCTGGCCACCTGGGAGCACCCGCTGGCGGAGACGCTGCTTGCGGCGATCCGGCAGTACGAGTCCACGCGGGATCTGCTGAGCCTGGAGCTGAACCTGGACCGGGGGTACTTCGAGTGGGCCCTTCGCACGGCCCGGGGCATGGGGCACAATGAGACGCTGGTCCGGGATGTGATCCGGATGCAGATCGACTACACGAACGTGAAGACCGCGTTTAAGCTCCAGCAGCTTGGGGAACTCTCCCGGGAGGAGCGGGAGCGCTTTTTCCTCCCCGGGGGAAGCGTGGTGAGCCGGGAGGTGTTCCTGAACCTGGCGGATCCGCAGACCGCGGAGTTCGGTCTGCGGGAGCTGCGCGGGCGGGGGATCCACCCGGAGGGCCAGACGGCGGGTGAGGTGGAGCGCTCCTTGGAGGAGGAGAGCACCCGCCGGCTCGCCATGCTCTATCTGGGGGATCCGCTCGGAATTGACGTGGTGATCGGATTCCTCACCATGCTGAGTAGTGAGATCCGAAATCTGCGCCTCATCGCCCGGAGCAAGGCCCTGGGGATTCCCCGGGATCTGGTCCGCCGGGAGATGGCCCTGGTGTAGCCGGAGATGCGGTACCGGGTGGCTGTGATCACGGACTCGGAGACCGCCACGGGTTTCCGACTGGCAGGGGCTGAGGTCTTCGAGGCCGAAACCCCTGAAGGGGTGGTGGGGGGCCTCCGGGAGGTGCTCCGGGGGGACTACGGCCTCGTGGCGGTGAACGAGGCCCTGCTCGAGGGAGCGGAGGAGGAGATCCGGCGGGCCCTGCGGGGGAGGGACCTCCCCGTGCTCGTGCCCTTTCCGGCTCCCCGGGCGCGACTGGAGTCCGGGGAGGAGTACATCGCGCGCCTGGTGAAGGAGCACATCGGGTTCTATGTGAAGTTGCGGTAGGGAGGGAGAGCCGTGGCCATCCAGGGAGAGATCATCCGAATCGCGGGACCCGCGGTGATCGCCCGGGGTATGCGGGGGACCCGGATGTACGACATCGTCCGGGTTGGGAAGGAGAGGCTGGTGGGAGAGATCATCCGTCTCAGCGGGGACACCGCCTTCATCCAGGTGTACGAGGACACCAGCGGCCTGTATGTGGGCGAGCCCGTGGAGAGCACGGGGCTGCCGCTGACGGTGGAGCTGGGGCCGGGGCTCCTGAGCAACATCTACGATGGGATCCAACGGCCTCTCCCGGAGGTCCGGCGGCAGCAGGGGGACTTCATCCGGCGCGGGGCGGTGGCTCCCGCCCTCGACCGGAACCGCCGCTGGTCCTTCCGTCCCCGGGTCTCCGTGGGGGAGGAGGTGGGGCCGGGAGACGTGATCGGGGAGGTCCAGGAGTTCGGACTGGTACATCGAATTCTGGTGCCCCCGGATGCGAAGCCCTCCCGGGTGGCGGAGATCCGTGAGGGCGAGTTCACGGTGATGGATGCGGTGGCACGTCTGGAGAACGGTCTGGAAGTGCGTCTTATGCACACCTGGCCCGTGCGCCTAGCCCGTCCAGTCGCGCGCCGTCTGGATCCCCGGGAGCCCTTGGTGACCGGACAGCGGATCATCGATGTGCTGTTCCCCGTGGCCATGGGCGGGACCGCGGCCATCCCGGGGCCATTTGGGAGCGGCAAGACCGTGATGCAGCAGACCCTGGCCAAGTGGGCGGACGCGGATGTGATCATCTACGTGGGCTGCGGGGAGCGGGGCAACGAGATGACCCATGTGCTGGACGAGTTCCCGGAGCTGGAAGACCCCCGCACGGGCCGGCCCCTCATGGAGCGCACCATCATCATCGCGAACACCAGCAACATGCCCGTGGCCGCCCGGGAGGCCAGCGTGTACACGGGCATCACCATGGCGGAGTACTGGCGGGACCAGGGCTACAAGGTGGCGTTGATGGCAGACTCCACCAGCCGCTGGGCCGAAGCCATGCGGGAGATCTCCAGCCGCCTGGAAGAGATGCCCGCGGAGGAGGGGTACCCGCCCTACCTTTCGAGCCGGCTTGCGGCCTTCTACGAGCGGGCGGGCCGGGTGGTGTGTCTGGGCCGTCCAGAACGGTGGGGGGCCATCACCGTGGTCGGTGCCGTCTCCCCGCCGGGCGGCGACCTCTCCGAGCCCGTGACCCAGGCCACCCTGCGCATCGTGGGGACCTTCTGGTCTCTCGATGCCTCCCTCGCCCACCGGCGGCACTTCCCCGCCATCCACTGGCTGCGGTCCTACAGCCTCTACACCCCCCTGTTCCGGGAGTGGTACCGACACAACCTTCCGGAGGACTTCGGGGAGCTGCGCAACCGCGCCAGCGCCCTCCTGCAGCAGGAGGCGGAGCTGCAGGAGATCGTGCAGCTGGTGGGCCCCGACGCCCTGCAGGATGACCAGCGGCTGGTGATCGAGGCGGGCAAGATGCTGCGGGAGGACTTCCTGCAGCAGTCCGCCTTCTCCGAGGTGGACGCCTACTGCCCGCCCATCAAGTCGTACGGCATCCTGAAGGCGATCCTGAGCTTCTACGACGAGGCGCTCGCGGCCCTACACCGGGGCATGCCCATGGACGACATCCTGAACCTCCCGCACATTCAGGAGATCGCCCGGATGAAGGAGGTGCCTGCCGATCGGTTCCCCGCCTATACCGAGGACTTCCTGCGCCGGCTGCGGGAGGATCTGCGGGCCGCGGTACGGGCCAGTTAGGAGGGGGGAGGCATGGAACTGGCTACCAAACGCTATCAGTCCATCTCCTACATCTCCGGGCCTCTGTTGTTCGTGGAGGGGGCCCGCGACCTGGCCTACGGGGCCATCGTGAACATCCACCTGCCAGACGGCCGCATCCGCGGGGGACAGGTGATCGAGGTCAGCGAGCAGCACGCGGTGATCCAGGTGTTCGAGGAGACCACGGGCCTCGACGTGGCCCGCACCTCCGTGAGCCTCCGGGAGGACGTCGCCCGGTTCGGGGTGAGCCCGGAGATCATCGGCCGACGGTTTAACGGCCGGGGGGAGCCCATCGACGGGCTGCCGCCCATTATTCCGGAGAAGCGGCTGCCCATCATCGGCTCCCCCATCAACCCCGCGGCCCGGCAGCGGCCTCAAGAGTTCATCCAGACGGGGATCAGCAGCATCGATGGCCTCAACACCTTGGTGCGCGGCCAGAAGCTCCCCATCTTCTCCGGCGCGGGGCTGCCCCACAACGAGCTGGCGGCCCAGATCGCCCGGCAGGCCAAGGTGCTGGGAGAGGCGGAGGAGTTCGCGGTGGTGTTCGCGGCCATGGGGATCACCCAGCGGGAGGCCGCTTTCTTCATCGAGCAGTTCGAGGCCACGGGAGCGTTGTCCCGCAGTGTGGTGTTCCTGAACCTGGCGGATGACCCCACCATCGAGCGCCTCATGACCCCTCGGCTGGCGCTGACCACCGCGGAGTACCTTGCCTTCGAGCTGGACAAGCACGTGCTCGTTATCCTCACGGACATGACGAACTACTGCGAGAGCCTCAGGGAGATCGGGGCCGCGCGGGAGGAGATCCCGGGCCGACGCGGATATCCGGGCTATATGTACACGGACCTCGCCACCATCTACGAGCGCGCGGGCCGCATCCAGGGCCGCAAGGGATCCGTGACCCAGATCCCCATCCTCACCATGCCGGACGACGACATCACGCACCCCATTCCGGACCTCACGGGATACATCACGGAGGGGCAGATCGTCTTGAGCCGGGCCCTGCACCGCCAGGGGATCTACCCCCCCATCAACCCCCTGCCGAGCCTCTCGCGGCTGATGAACGACGGCATCGGCCCCGGCCGCACCCGGGAGGACCACGCGGGACTCAAGGACCAGCTCTTCTCCGTGTACGCGAACGGCGTGGACCTGCGACGCCTGGTGGCCATCATCGGGGAGGAGGCCCTCACGGAGCGGGATCGGCTCTACCTGCGGTTCGCGGAGGCCTTCGAGCGGGAGTTCCTCAACCAGGGCAACACGGAGCGATCCATCACAGAGACCCTTAACCTGGGCTGGAAGCTCCTCTCCATGTTCCCGCGGGAGGAACTGAAGCGGGTGAAGCAGGATCACGTGGAGAAGTACTACTTCGGAGAGGTGATTCGGCAGCTGTGGGAGGAAGAGGAACGGCTGTAGCACAGGACCCCGGGAGTGCGGGAGCTGAGCAAAAGGAGCGCAGAGTATGCCGGAACTCGTAAGCCCTACCCGGATGAACCTCCTGCAGCGCAAGAATCAGCTGCGGGTGGCCCTGCAGGGAGTAGACCTCCTCAAGCGCAAGCGGGATGCATTAGTAGCGGAGTTCTTCCGGGTGGTCCGGCAAGCCCTGGAGGCCCGGGATCGCCTGAACGCCGCGTGCGAGAAGGCATACATCATCCTGAGCCTGGCGAAGGCGGTGGAGGGGCGTCAGGCCTTGGAGGCCGCGGCCCTGGTGGAACGCAGCCCGACGTTGGTGGACATCGAGATCCGGAACATCTGGGGCATCAAGGTGCCGGAGGTTCGGGTGCAGCGGGTTCACCGGTCCTTCCTGGAACGAGGGCTCAGCCCCACCGCGGTGAGCATGCGGACCCTGGAGAGTACGGAGGCTTTCGAGCGGGTCCTGGACGCCATCCTGGAGGTGGCCACTACGGAGCTGCGGTTGCGTAAGATCGGGGAGGAGATCAAGAAGACCACGCGTCGGGTGAACGCCCTGGAGCAGGTGGTAATCCCCCGCATCCGGGCCGAGATCCGGTACATCAACGAAGTGCTGGAGCAGCGGGCCCGGGAGGATGTGTTCCGGCTCAAGCGGATCAAGAAGAAGCTGGAGGGAAGGCAGGCTTGAACGAATCCCCTCGTGGAACCCGGCGGCCGGACGTATACTAGAAGTGTGCGTGCGTCCGGTGGAACCCTCCAAGCCGCCCTAGGGGTTGTGCTTCTGGCCGTGGGGTTCCTGTTCACCTGGCAGCTGCGGGCGGAGTACACCATCCGGCAGCGGCTACGGATTCCCTCCCAGCGGCTGGAGGAGCTCGCCTTCCTCCTGCAGGAACAGGCCCGCCACCGGGAGCGTCTGGAGACGGAGATCGTCCAGCTGCGCAAGCAGCTGGAGCGCTACGCGGATGCCGCGGCCAGGGACCGGGCCATGCTGGCGGCCATGCGTCAGCGGCTGGTAGAGCTGCAGGCCCTGAGCGGCGTGCGGGCGGTCCGGGGCCCCGGGGTGGTGGTGGAGCTGCGGGACAGTCTTCGCGCTCTCCAGCCTGGAGACGATCCGAATCTGGCCCTCATCCACTACACGGACCTCCATGCCGTGATGGCAGCCCTGTGGGCAGCCGGAGCGGAAGCCATGGCCCTGAACGGCGAGCGGATGACGCCCACCACGGGGCTGAGCTGTGTCGGGACCACCATCCTCTGCAACACGAAGCGGCTCGCACCCCCCTACGTTATCGCCGCCATCGGAGAGCCCAGCCGTCTCCTCGGTGCCCTCCGGGCCCCCGACGGTCCGCTTGGGTTGTTGCTGGCCTTCGAGTTCCCGGTGACGGTGAAAGCGGTGAACGAACTGGAGCTGCCCGCCTACCGGGGGAGCTTCCAGTTCCGGTTCGCGAAGCCGGAGAGGGAGGGGGGACGATGAGGGTGTGGTTTCCCTTGGCCGGCCTGCTGCTGGGGGTGCTCCTGGGGCTGGTGCTCCGGGTGGAGATCCCCCTGGGATTCGTGAAGTACACGGCCATCGCGGTCCTGGCGGCCCTGGACACCCTCCTGGGCGGGTTCCGGGCGCAGCTGGAGGGGCGGTTTGATCTGGTGGTGTTCACGAGCGGGTTCCTGGTCAACGCCCTTGTGGCTGCCCTCCTGGCGGCCATCGGAGACCTGCTGGGCGTGGATATCTACCTGGGAGCCGTGATCGTGTTCAGTATGCGGATCCTGCAGAATGTGAGCCTGATCCGGCGGGACCTGCTGCGGCCCTTCGTGCGGGAAGGATCGCCCTGGGTCTCCGAGGGCCCGCAGTGGGTTCCCCAGGATCCGACACAACGAGGTGAATCGGGATAGGGGGTGACCACCATGGTTCGTGTGGGGATCAATGGGTTCGGGCGGATCGGGCGCCAGGCCCTGAAAGCCATGCTCCAGCGGGCGGGTGATGTGCTGGAGGTGGTGGCCATCAACGACCTCGTGGACGCGGAGATGAATGCCTATCTCTTCAAATACGATTCCAACTACGGGGTCTACCCCGGTACCGTCGCCGTCCGCGACGGGAACCTGGTGATCGATGGCCGGGAGATCCGGGTGTTCCGGGAACGAGAACCTGGTGCTATCCCCTGGCGGGAGGTGGGGGTGGAGCTGGTACTGGAGAGCACCGGGCTGTTTACGGACGCGAAGAAGGCGGCCGCCCATCTGGAGGCGGGAGCCAAGCGGGTGATCATCTCCGCACCCGCCAAGAACGAGGACATCACCATCGTGCTCGGCGTGAACGAGGACCGATACGATCCTGCCCGGCATCGCATTGTCTCCAATGCCTCCTGTACCACGAACGGGCTCGCGCCCGTGGCCCGGGTGCTGCATGAGGAGTTCGGCATCGAGAAAGGGATTCTCACCACCGTGCACGCCTACACCAACACCCAGCGCCTTTTGGACGTGGCTGCCCGGGAGATGCGGGACGCCCGGGCCGCGGCCCTGAACATCGTGCCCAGCGAGACGGGCGCAGCCCGTGCCGTGGGGCTCGTGATTCCCGAACTGCAGGGGAAGTTTACGGGGATGGCCTTCCGCGTCCCCACGAGCACCGTCTCCGTCATCGACTTCACCGTCCTGCTGCGGCGGGATGTGAGCCGGGAGGAGATCAACGCGGTCATGAAGCGCTGGAGCGAGGAACGCATGCCGGAGATCCTCGGCTATACAGAAGAGCTGCTGGTCAGCAGCGACCTCAAGGGCGACTCCCGGTCCTCCATCTTCAGCGCCCCGGACACCCTGGTGGTGGGCGGAAACCTCGCGAAGGTGGTCTCCTGGTACGACAACGAGTGGGGGTATGCCTGCCGGTGCGCGGATCTGGCGAAGCTCATGGCCCAGCGGGGGATCTAGTGCGGAAGAAGACGGTTCGGGACATCGAGGTTCGGGGCAAACGGGTGCTGGTGCGGGTGGACTTCAATGTGCCCCTGGACGAGGGAGGACGGATCACGGACGACCGCCGCATCCGGGAGGTTCTCCCTACCCTCCACTACCTCCTAGACCAGGATGCCATCGTCGTCCTGGCCTCCCATCTGGGCCGCCCCGGTGGAAGGGTGGTCCCCTCCTTGCGCATGCGGCCCGTGGGGGAGCGCCTCAGGGAACTGCTGGGCCGGGAGGTGCGGGTGCTGGAGGATTGTGTGGGCCCCGAGGTGGAGGCGGCGGTTCAGAACGCGCCTCCAGGCAGTGTGCTTCTCCTGGAGAACCTTCGGTTCCACCCCGGAGAGGAAGCAAACGATCCGGAATTCGCCCGTTCCCTCGCGCGCCTTGCGGAGGTATTCGTACTCGACGCCTTCGGCACCGCACACCGTTCCCACGCCTCCACGGTGGGCGTGGCCCGCTACCTCCCGGCCGTAGCCGGGTTCCTGCTGGAGAAGGAACTCCGGTACCTCGGTCAGGTCCTGGAGCGTCCGGAGCATCCGTTCGTGGCCGTTCTGGGCGGGAAGAAGGTCTCGGACAAGATCGGGGTCGTCCGGAACCTGCTTGCCCGGGCGGACGCCCTCCTCATCGGGGGAGCCATGGCCTACACCTTCCTGCGGGCCCAGGGATACGCCACAGGGGCCTCCTTTGTGGAGGAGGAGAAGCTGGACCTCGCCCGGAAGGTGCTGGAGGAGGTGCGCCGTACCTCTGTGGAGTTCCTGCTTCCCACGGATGTGGTGGTGGCAGACCGGCTTTCGGAGGACGCGCGGACAGAGGTGGTCCCTGCGCGGGGAATTCCCGAAGGGTGGATCGGGGTGGACATCGGACCGAGCACAGCCGAAAGGTATGCGGAGGTGATCCGGCAGAGCCGTACCGTGGTGTGGAACGGACCCATGGGGGTGTTCGAGATTCCCCCCTTCGCCGCGGGCACCCGGGCGGTGGCGGAGGCGGTGGCCGCATGCCCGGGGACCACCGTCGTAGGCGGTGGCGATACCGCGGCTGCCCTGGAACGCTTCGGACTCGCGGACCGGGTGGACCACGTGAGCACGGGCGGCGGGGCCTCCCTGGAATTCCTGGAAGGGAGAGAGCTCCCGGGCGTCGCCGTCCTCCTAGATCCATGAGCCGCACACCATTGGTGGCCGCCAACTGGAAGATGTACAAGACACGGGGGGAGGCGGCCGAGTTCCTGCAGGCCGCGCTCCCGGCCCTGGCGGTGGTGGAAGGGGTGGAGGTAGTCCTCTGCCCGCCGTTCACCGCCCTGGAGACCGTGAGGCGCCTGCTCGCGGGGACCTCCGTGCGGCTGGGGGCCCAGAACATGCACTGGGAGCGGCAGGGTGCCTTCACGGGCGAGATCTCTCCCCTCATGCTCGTGGAGCTCGGGTGTACCTATGTGATCGTGGGGCACTCCGAGAGACGACGGTGGTTTGGGGAGACGGACGAACGGGTGCGGCGGAAGGTACGGGCGGCCTTCGATGTCGGCCTTATACCCATCGTGTGCGTGGGGGAGACCCTGGAGGAGCGGCAGGCAGGCCAGACGGAGTCCCGGGTGCTGGAGCAGGTCACGGAGGCCGTGGCGGACCTCTCCCCGGAGGAGGTGGGGAGGCTGGTGCTGGCCTACGAGCCCGTCTGGGCCATCGGCACCGGGCATGCGGCTACCGGAGAGGAGGCGAACCGGGTCATCGGGCTGATCCGTGGATATCTTGAGCGCCGTTTCGGGGAAGCCGCCTGGCGGACCCGGATCCAGTACGGGGGCAGCGTGCGGGCGAGCAACGCCGCGGAATTCCTGGATCAGCCGGAGATCGACGGAGCCCTCGTGGGCGGTGCGAGCCTGGATCCCACGGAGTTCGTGGGGATCGTGCGGATGGCCTCCTCCGCCCGCTCCGGGCAGGGGATTCTCTAGGGCGGGCAAACCTGTTAGGATGGCGGACGGAGGTCCAAGGGCATGCACACCGTGATCCTGATCCTGCACTTCCTCCTGGCGGCCCTAGCCGTGGGGCTCGTGCTCCTGCAGGGACCGAAGGGCGAGGGCCTGGGGGCCATCGGGGGATCCGCCCGCCTGTTCCACGGCCCCAGGCCGCGGGAGACCTTCTTCACCCGCACCACGGCCATCGTCTCCGTCCTGTTCGCCCTGAGCTCCGTCTACCTTGCCTTCGTCCGGTAGGCTATAATGGGAAACGGTGCGGTTCTCCTTCATCGGGTCCGCGTGCCCGGATGGCGGAACTGGCAGACGCGCACGTTTGAGGGGCGTGTGGGGAAACCCGTGGGGGTTCGAATCCCCCTCCGGGCACCATGGTTTCCCTAAAGTACAATGGAGGCGTGAGCCGATCTCGCGAGGGGGGATGGGAATGAGTGCACTCGCGGAGCTGAAGTGCACTGCCTGCCGGGGAGATGAGCCTCCCCTCACGGACGAGGAGATCGCACAGCTCCAGCCCCAGGTCCCCGACTGGCAGGTGGTGGAGCAGGGAGGAGTGAAGCGGCTGGAGCGAACCTTCCGGTTCCGGAACTTCCAGGAGGCCTTGGCGTTCGCGAACCGCGTGGGGGAGCTCGCGGAGGAGCAAGGTCATCACCCTGCCCTCCTGGTGGAGTGGGGGAAGGTCACCGTCAGCTGGTGGACCCATAAGATCCGGGGGCTGCACCGCAACGACTTCATCATGGCCGCGAAGACGGACGCCGCGTACCGGGAGGTGAGGGCCTGAGGCCCAGGGCCCACCGTCCTCCTGGCGCCCACCCAGCCATCTGGAGGCCATTGCCCCGGTCATCCAGGGAACGATCCGGGCTGTGGGAACCCACGCGGATTCCTGGGTGGAACGCCCTCCGGATAGACCCATTCGATCTGTAGGATAGCGGTGTTTGATTTTTCGAGACCGCGGCCCCCGTGCTACGCTGAGTCTGGCGCGGGGTGCAGGAAACGTGCGGTACTCGCCGCGGAAGCAGAGGAAGGGTGTGGAGGGATCATGAGCGGGCAGATGAACCGGGTGAAGATCCTGGTGGGTGGGGTTCAGCTGCGGGACGGCGTGTCCACGGTTACGGAGATCCTCGGCCGTATCTTCACCCGCGCGGGGCTGTTTGCGGTGGCCATGGAGCGGGGGTACGCCTCCACCATCTACGGGGCCCACCAGTACGACCCCATGCTGGTTGCGGAGGAGCCTCCTCTCTCGTACGGAGATCCGGTCTACGACATCTTGGTAGCCCTGGACTACGACAGCAACCCGGACGCGCCTGAGCAGCCGAACCGGGACACGGTATTGCGGCACGGCGCGCACCTGCGGGACGGAGGGATCCTCCTGTACGATTCCTCCACGGGAGAGATCCCCACGGAATCCCTTCAGGCGCGCGGGGTGAGGATCTTTCCTGTCCCTGCCCGCAAGATCGCCCTGACGGAGCTGAAGCGGGAGATCGTAAAGAACATCGTCATGACGGGTGCCCTGTTCCGCCTGCTGGGCTTCGATGGGGATTTTGCCTATCTGCGGCAGCTCATCGAGGAGCGGTTCGGACGAAAGGGACGGGAGGTGGTAGAGCTCAACCTGCGGGCCGCCCAACGTGGTGGGGAGGCGGTGGAGCGGGTGCTGGCGGATCGGAACTACACCCTGGATGTCCGGCTGGAGCCAAGACCCCGCAGACACCGGGCGGTGTACATCTCCGGCAACGACTGCCTGGGGATCGGCGCCATCCAGGGAGGCGTGCGGTTCTACGCGGGGTACCCCATCACACCCGCGAGCGGCATCCTGGAGTTCATGGAGCGGTGGCTGCCCCGCTATGGGGGCCGTACCTTGCAGGGCCAGAACGAGCGAGAATCCATCCGCGCGGCCATTGGCGCCTCCCTGGCGGGGGTACGTGCCATGGTGGGGAGCTCCGGGCCCGGCATCTCCCTGAAGGTGGAGGAATTCGGGGTGATCGGTGCCACGGAGACGCCCGTGATCATCGTGGACGCACAGCGGGCAGGACCATCCACGGGCATGCCCACCCGGCCCGAGCAGGGAGATCTCAACCTGGTGATCGGGGGTACCCATGGGGACATCCCGCGCATCGTGCTCGCCCCCTCCACGGTGGAGGAGTGCTATACCCTCATGCTGGAGGCTACGGAACTCGCGGACAAATACCAATGCCCGGTCTTTTTCCTTACGGATCTAAACCTTTCGGAGGGCCGGAAGACGGTTCCGGAAGATCTGTTCGCCCGGCGCCCCTCCATCCGGCGGCACGGGGTGCTGCGGGAGCAGGAGGCGCGCGAGAGGCCCTACCGGCGATATGCGGTGACGCCCTCCGGGATCTCACCCCGGGTCCTTCCTGGCACTCCGGGGGCCGTCTTCAAGTCCTCGGGGGTGGAGCACGATGAGTTCGGGTTCGTCACCATTGACCCGCGCAAGCGCGCGGCGCAGATGGACAAGCGCATGCGGAAACTGGAGACCTACCTGCGGGAGGAAGCAAAGCCTCCCTACGTCTTCGGAGAGATCCGTGGAAATCCCGTGATGGTAGGGTGGGGCCACACGCGGCCCGTGCTCCAAGAGGCCCGGGAGATCCTGCTCCGGCGTGGGATCACCGTCGCCCTGGTACACTTCACCTACGTCTATCCCCTGCCGAAGCACCTGGTGGAACCCCTGTTCGCGGACGCGGGGCCCGTGGTGGTGGTGGAGCAGAACTACAGCGGGCAGTTCGCGGATCTGTTGCAGCGGGAGCTCCTGATCCGGACGCGGCGGGTGCTGAAGTACAACGGACTCCCCCTCTATCCCACGGAGGTGGCGGACGGGGTGCAGAGGGCGCTCCAGCAGGAGGGTGCGGTGGTGCGGATTGGGAGCGAGGTGCCCGTGAAGGTGGAGGTGGGCTGGGATGAAGCCGAAGGGAATTAAGCTCTGGGAGGAGAACGCGGTTCCCAAGCACCGCATTCAGTGGTGCCCGGGATGTGGGGACTTCGGGGTGCTGGCGGCCCTCAAGCAGGCCCTGGTGGAGCTGGAGATCATGCCGCACGAATTGGTGCTCGTGGGCGGGATCGGCTGCAGCGGAAACATCCGCAACTACCTCAACGGCAATGCCTTCCACGGAACCCACGGAGGGCCCCTCGCCTACGCGCTCGGCATGAAGATGGCGAACCCGGACCTCAAGGTGATCTGCCTTGCGGGGGACGGGGATACCTTCGCCATCGGCGTGGAGAACTTCGTGCACACCTGTCGCCGGGATCCGGACATGGTGCTTCTGGTGATGAACAACGGGGTGTACGGTCTCACCAAAGGCCAGGACTCCCCTACCGCGGGGCTGGGCCAGACCGTGGAGGTGTGGAGCGAGGAGCACCCGCCCATGGTAGATCCCGTGCTCCTGGCCCTGGCCAGCGAGGCCACCTTCGTGGCGCAGTCCTTCAGCGGGGACGTGAAACACACGGCTCGGATGATCGTGGAGGCCTTTCAGCATCCAGGGTTCGCCTTCATCAACGACTTCTCCCCCTGCGTTACGTACAACAAGTTCAACACCTACGAGTGGTTCCGGGAGCACGTGGAGTACGTTCCCGAAGACCACGACCCTTCCGATAAGGACGCAGCCTGGCGGCTCGTGCGGGACTTCGCCCGCCGTGGCAAGCTCCCGCTGGGCGTCATCTACCGGAACCCGCGGCCGCGCACGGAGGCCCGCCGCCTCCCCGTCTGGGAGGAGGAACTCCGGGACGTGGATGTGGAGCCGATCCTGGCGACCTTCCGGTAGCTAAGCTCCTAGCGCCCGCGCCGCCCGGTCGTAGTCCTCTGGCTTCACCCAGAGGATCATACCGTAGCGGCCCTGGCCTCCGGAGACCGCGGCCGTGGCGGTCACGTTCACTCCGGCCTCCGCCAGCTTCCGCAGGTGTTCCGCGGCAGCCCCTACCCGGTCGTCCCCCTGGATGAGGAAAGCCTGTTTCGGGGCGCTCAGCTGCAGCCCCGCGGCCGCCGCGGCCCGGCGGAGGGCCTCGGGATCCTCCGCCACCAGGTCGAGCTGGGAATTCCCGTTCCCCAGGGGGAAGCCGAGAACCGCCCGCAGGTTGACCCCTGCCTGCTGCAGAGCTCCCAGTATCCTCACCCCCTCCCCGGGCCGGTCGGGGATCACCACGTACTGGTACTCCACCCGCTGGACGATATCGGCCATGATCCACCTCCCCATGCGTCTTCCGTGCCCTCTACTAGCGTTCCGCAGAATTTCCCCGAACACAACCCCCAGGGCCCGGGGAACGGTGCGGCTTGACAGGGAAGCCGCGGGTGCCTATGCTGGGCGCCACGAGGGGGCGAGGAGGGAGCGGGAGTAGGCGCGGCCGGAGGGTCTGAGCGAGCCGGAGGTGGTGCGAGCCGGTGCCCGGGCCGCGTGGAACATGGCTCCGGAGCCGCGGGGCGAACGCGGCGGTTGTCGCCAGTAGTCCACGCCGGGCCGGCCCGTGAGCGCCGGGAAAGCGCCGCCGGTAGTGTGCTTCGACCGGCGGAAGTGGGGTGGTACCGCGGAAGGGCCCTTCCGTCCGCACGGGCGGAGGGGCTTGCTTTTTGAGGAGGTGACGGGAGCATGCCGGAACGGTTCTACATCACCACCGCCATTGACTATGTCAACGCGAGCCCGCACATCGGACACGCGTACGAGAAGATCCTGGCGGATGTGCTCGCCCGCTACCATCGGCTCATGGGCGAGGAGGTCTACTTCCTGACGGGAACGGACGAGCACGGCCAGAAGATCGCCACCGCGGCCGCGGAGGCGGGGAGGGCCGTGCAGGAGTTCGTGGATGAGAACGCGGCCCAGTTCCGGGCCCTCTGTGCGGCCCTCAACCTCTCCAACGACGACTTCATCCGCACCACGGACCGCGCGCGCCACTGGCCCGCGGTCCACGAGCTCTGGCGCCGGGTGGCCGCCCGGGGAGATCTCTACAGGAAGCACTACCGGGCCCTGTACTGTGTGCAGTGCGAGGCCTTCGTGACCCTGAGCGAGCTGGAAGATGGCCGTTGTCCCCGGCACCTCATCGAGCCACAGGTGATCGAGGAGGAGAACTACTTCTTCCGGCTCTCCCGTTACCGGGCGGAGCTGCGCCGCCTGTTTGTGGAGCGGCCGGACTTCGTCCTCCCTCCTTCCCGGGCCGCGGAGGTGCAGAACCTCATCGAAAGCTTGGAGGACATCTCCGTCTCCCGGCCCGTGGAGAAGCTGCGGTGGGGGATTCCCGTGCCGGATGATCCCGGTCATGTGATCTACGTGTGGTTCGATGCCCTCACGAACTACCTGAGCGCCATCGGGTTCGCCCGGGACGAAGAGCACTTTCGGATGTGGTGGCCCGCCCACCACCTCATCGGCAAGGACATCAACCGGTTCCACTCCCTCCTGTGGCCCGCCATGCTGCTCAGTGCAGGCGTGGAACCGCCGCGGCAGGTTCTGGTGCATGGGTTCCTCACCGTGGAGGGGCAAAAGATCAGCAAGACCTTAGGCAACGTCATCGACCCCCTGGCGGTGGCCCGCGATCTGGCGGCCCAGAGCGGGGCAGAGGTGGACGTGTGCGTGGATGCGCTGCGCTACTTCCTCCTCCGGGAGATCCCCTTCGGGGAGGACGGGGACTTCAGCCGCGCGCAGCTGGTGCACCGGTTCAACGCGGATCTCGCGAACGACTACGGGAACCTCCTCAACCGTACCCTGCCTCTCGTGGAACGCTACTGCGAGGGGGCGGTGCCGGAAGCCGGGCCGGAGGAGGGAACGGACGCGGTCCTGCGGCAGACCGCGCAGGGCCTGGTGGATACCGTCCTCGCGCACGTACGTCGATACGATTTCCCGCGGGTCCTGGGTGCGATCTGGCAGCTGTTGGGCGCCGCCAACCGGTACCTGGACCAGGAGGCACCCTGGACCTTGTACCGGGCAGGCCGGAGAGAGCGGGTGGCCGCGGTTCTGCGGAACGCCCTGGAGGCCCTGCGGGTGGCCACCGTACTCCTGGAGCCCGTCATGCCCTCCGCCACCCTGAAGGTGTGGTCGCAGCTGGGGTATCCCGAGTTCGAGCAGCGGGCCCGGGAGATCCGGGCGCGGGGAGAGCCGTATCGGGGAACCGGGTTGCGCCTGGAGGATGCCCGGAATTGGTGGTGGCTGCGGCCCGGCACCCGGGTACGGCTAGGCCCTCCCGTCTTTCCCCGCATCGAGGTCCGTCTCCAGACTCCTGCCCCCTCGGAGGAACCGAGGATGGCGGAGGTGGTTTCCATCGAGGAGTTCCGGAAGCTGGACCTGCGGGTGGCCAAAGTGTTGGAGGCTGAGCGGGTACCCGGCACGGACAAGCTGATCCGGGCCAAGGTGGACCTGGGGGGGGAAGTCCGCACCATCGTTACGGGGCTGCTGCCGCACTACACGCCCGAGGACCTGGTGGGGAAGACCATCGTGGTGGTGGCGAACCTGGAGCCGCGCCGGGTGCGGGGCGTGGACTCGCAGGGAATGTTGCTCGCCGCGGAGTGGAAAGGGCAGCTTGCGTTGGTGACCCTTGACCGGGACGTTCCACCAGGAGCCCGGGTGACGTGATCGACGCCCACCTCCACCTGGACGATCCCCGGTTCGATCCGGATCGGGATGCGGTGGTGGAGCGGGCGATCGAGGCCGGGGTGCGGGCTCTGATCACCATGGGAGTGGATCTGGAGAGCAGCCGCCGGGCCGTGGCCCTCTCGGAGCGTTACCCCGTGGTATACGCGGCGGTGGGAATCCACCCCAACCACGCGCATCGTGCCATGCCCGAGGATTTCGATGCCATCAGGGAGCTGGCGCACCATCCCCGGGTGGTGGCCATCGGCGAGTGCGGCCTCGACTACTACCGGGATTGGTGTCCCCGGGAGGTTCAGCAGGAGAACTTGCGCCGCCACGTGCGTTTGGCAAACGCACTCGCAAAACCCCTGGTGATCCACAACCGCGAGGCCCACGCGGACGTGCTGCGCATCCTGGAGGAGGAAGGCGCGGTGCGGGTGGTGATGCACATGTTCACGGGGCCCGTAGGGCACGCTCAGGAGTGCGCCCGGAGAGGATACTGGATGGGGGTGGGTGGGGTGGCCACGTATCCGAACGCCCACGGAGTCCGGGAGTCGGTGCGCCACATTCCCGACGAGCGGCTTCTGGTGGAGACGGATGCTCCTTACCTCACCCCGCACCCGGATCGCGGCAGGCGCAACGAGCCCGCCTACCTCCCCCGCATCGTGGAAGCCCTCGCGGCGATCCGAGGACAGAGAACGGGAGTGCTGGCATCCCTCGTAGACCACAACGCACGGGTATGCTTCGACCTGTAGCCGCCATCCTGGGCCTCCTGCTCCTCGCGGCTCCCGCGGCCCCACGGTCCACGGAGGATCGGTCGGAAGTGGAGCAGGGGCGCCAGGCCGCCCAGCAGGTGGAACGCGCCCTGCGGGTGGTCACGGATCCTGCGGTGGCGGACCGGGTGGAGCGGATCGGAAAGGCCGTGGCGGCTCAGACGGAACGGCCGCAGCTACCTTGGACCTTCCGGGTGGTGGAGCACCGGTTCCCCAACGCGGTGGCCCTGCCGGGCGGCTTCGTGTACGTTACGAGCGCCATGCTGCAACGGGTGCGCACGGATCACGAACTGGCGGGGTTGCTGGCCCATGAAGCCGCCCACGTGGCCCGGCGCCACCACCGCCGCATGGCCCAGGAGGCGTTGCGCACCAATCTTCTCGTGATGCTGGTGGCGGTGCTGGTGCGGGATCCCAGGATCGCCACGGGCGCGCAGCTGGTGGGCGGCGGGATCCTCAGCGCCTTCTCCCGGGAGCTGGAGCGGGAGGCGGACCTGTCCGCGGTGGGTTATGTGCAGCGCACCTCGTGGCATCCCGTGGGCGTGCTCACCCTGCTGGAGCGGCTCGCCTGGGAGGAGCAGCTCTCCGTGACCCCGGATCCCGGGGCCTTCCGCACGCACCCCGTCTGGGCAGAACGCATCCGGGCGGTGGAGGAGGAGCTCGTGCGTCGGGGGATTCCCCTCCACCGCCGGATCTCCATGGGGTTTCTACGGGTGGAGGCGGGGGAGGGGGGGTCTGTGGGGGAGGTGCGGGTGAACGGAGAAGTGGTGATGCGGCTTGCGGGCGGGAGGGAGCGGGCCGAGGCGGTGGCCGCCCAGCTGGACCGCATCTTCAACGAGGACCCCTCGCCCCTGGAGGTGGAGGCAGTAGGCGTCCTGAACGAGTGGACGGTTCGCATCGCGGGCCAGCTCGTGGTGGTCATCACGGATCAGGATGAGCGCCTTTTGGGCCGGACCCGGCGGGATCTCGCGCAGGAGTATGCCGCGGCTCTACGACGGGTGATCACGGAGGACCGGCGGCGCCGGGCTCTAGGAGGTTGAGGACTTCCTCAGGCCCCGTTGCAACCGGAGCCTTCCCTAACGTATGATAAGATTTAGACGCGCCCGTAGCTCAGAGGACAGAGCGTTGGCCTCCGGAGCCAAAGGTCGCAGGTTCGAATCCTGCCGGGCGCGCCAGGGCCTGTCCCAGTGTTCCTGAACCTGGGAGATCCATGCGGGGATTGTGGGCTTTGCTGCTTGCCTTACTCCTTGGAATTCCCTCGTTCTTTGCCGTGAAGGCCCGGGCCCAGGGCAGCGTGGAGTCCTGCGCGGCGCTAGCGGGAAGCCGATCCGGAGAGCGTCTGCTGGCGGCGCACGTGGTGGAGCGGGGCCGGTTCCGGATTCCTGAGCACATGCGGCCGTACCTGCCGGGCCAAGTGGATCCCGCGGTGTTCCAGGGGGCTCCTGCGTTCTGCCGGGTGGTGGGCATCTTCCCCCCGCGGGTGTACTTCGAGGTCTGGCTCCCGCTCGCCGGATGGAACGGCCGGGTGCTGGTGGTGGGGAATGGGGGGTTGGCAGGGCAGATCAGCGGGTATCCCCAGATGGCCCTGGCCCTCCGTCAGGGCTACGCGGTGGCGGCCACGGATACCGGCCACCGGGGGCTTTCGGTAGATGGATCGTGGGCCCTGGGGCGGCGGGACCTGGTCGCGGACTATGCCCACCGGGCCGTTCACCTGACCGCCCAGGCGGCGAAACGCTTGACCCGGGCCTTTTACGGACGGGGACCCAGGCACAGCTACTTCCTGGGGTGCTCCACCGGGGGGCGCCAAGGGCTCATGGAGGCGCAGCGGTACCCCTGGGACTTCGACGGGATCGTGGCGGGAGCCCCTGCCATCTCCTTCACGGCCTTTCACGTGGCGCAGTTGTGGGCCATCCGCTCCGCCCTGGCCACCCCGGAGAGCTACCTCTCCCCTCGGGAGCTCGCCGCCGTGACCCGCTGGATCCTGGAAAGGTGGGATGCTGCGGACGGTGTCCGGGACGGCCTTCTCGGGAACCCTCTGGACGTCGAGGTGGACTACCAGGCCTTAGCCCGGGATCTGTCCCTCCGGCCCCAACAGGTGGAGGTCCTCCGCCGGATCCACACCGGCCCCGTGGATCGCCGCGGTCAGCCGCTTCACCCCGGCTTCGCCCCGGGGAGCGAGTACGCGTGGGGGCTTCTGTTCGGGGATCCGAATCGCCCGTTCCCCATCGGTCAGGAAGTCTTCCGGTACATGGTCTACGGGAACCCGGATTGGAGCTGGCGGGACCTGGATCCGGAGCGGGATCTGCTTGCCGCGCAGCTCCGGATTGGGACCCTTCTCGACACCCGGGATCCGGACCTCCGTCCGTACGCGGAGCGAGGCGGCAAGATCATCCTGTGGCACGGATGGAACGATCCAGGAATTCCCCCCGGCGGTACTCTGCGCTACTACGAGGAGGTCCTCCAGGTGATGGGGCCGGAACAGGGGAACGGGTTCCTGCGCCTCTTTTTGCTTCCGGGTGTGGAGCACTGCAGGGGAGGACCCGGGGCGGATGAGGTGGACTGGCTGGGGGCCATCGTGGACTGGGTCGAGCGGGGAGTTCCGCCGGAGCGGGCGGCCGTGGCCGTCCAGCGGGAAGGTGGGAGGGTGGCCTTTCAAAGGCCCCTCTGTCCCTATCCCACCGTTGCCCGGTACGAGGGTGGAGCACCCCAGGAGGCGTCCAGTTTCCGGTGCATCCGGTAATGCCCGCCGCCTCGTGGTGGATCGGGTAGCTGACATCTGTCAGGCCCCTCTGGTACCTTGGTTGATCGGAACCAAACCCCGTGGAGGTCGGAAAATGGCGGAGGTAACCATCACCCCTCGGGACAACGGCCCGTACCTGGTGCGGGGGCCGGTCCGGTTGGTGGACGCGGAGGGGCGTGAATGGAACCTCGACCGCGAGGTCATCGCCCTGTGCCGGTGTGGTGGCAGCAGTAACAAGCCCTTCTGCGACGGCACCCACGCCCGGGTCGGGTTTCAGTCCCAGGTCCGGGCGCCCGCTCCCTGAGGGTGCACACGTACCTTATCGGGGACGCAGCCGCAGCCAGGCCACCGCGCCGGCCGCCGCCATCCAGGTGGCGGCCACAAGAAACACCGGCCGCGGGCCGAGACGTTCCAGGAGTGCCCCGGCAAGCAGGGGAGCGAGGATACCGCGTACGCCGATGAGAGAGGTGTAGGCTCCCGCATAGTGCACCACCCGGTGTGGGGGAGCTAGATCCATCACCGCAGTCATCCAGGCGAGCTCCACTGCTGCGATGAGGAGCCCGTCTACGGCCGCAGGCACGAGCGCCACCCACGCGGAGGGCGCGAGGGCGTAGAGCAGCGGGGTGAGGGGGGAGAGCATCAGCGCCCGGCGCAGGGTTATAAGCCCGCCGGACCGATCGATGATCCTCTCCCACAGAAAGAAGCCCACCATAGAGGCCGCGTTGGAGGCGGCCGCCAGCACTCCCACCTGGGTGTGGCTGGCCCGGAGGACATCCACGAGCAACAGGGGAAGCGCGGGCGCCGCGGTCCACCCGCCGACCCCGAAGGCGAAGGTGGCCACGAGCACCCACCGAAACCGCCCGTCCTCCCACGCGGCACGCCACACCTCCCGCAGGGAGGGGCGTGCGGGGCGAGCAACAAGACGGGGAGGCCGGATGCGACTGTGGGCCAGGGCTCCTGCCATGCCGAACAGGGCCGCCATCGGGAAGACCCAGCCGGGTCCGAGCCCTTCGAGGAAATGCCCCGCGAGGAGGGAGCCCAGGATGGAGGCGCAGCTGAGCCCGGTGCGGACCAGGCCCAGCAGGGTGCCCCGGTGCTCCGGTGGGAAGAGGAGCTGCACCGCGGCCATGTAGGCGGGGGTGGTGATGCCGTTCACCGCGTGGTAGACGAGCACAAGGATCACGAAGGCGACGGGATGTACGAGGGCGGGGGTGAGCAGGAAGAGGCCCCGGGCCAGCAGGCCCGGCCACACGAGATACGGAACGGGATTGCGGCCCGTGACCACCACGCTCCAGTAGGCGGTGAGCAGCAACCCTACCGCGGGACCAGCTACCACCAGGGAAACCAGGAGCGGGGAAGCGCCCATCCGCCGGGCGGTGACCCCGAGGAAGGGTACCACCATCCCGCTGAAGAAGCCGAACAGCAAAGCCCCAGTGAGGTCCCACAGGAACGCCAGACGGGCCCGTGGCCGCAGTGAAGGGACCCCGCGCACAGACCGTAGTATAGCGCAGGACAAGGTAGGAGAAGTGCGGCCACGGGGCGAATGCCTTTTCCAGAACGCCGCACGGAGGTGGCGCGGTGGATGTCCTGCTGTGGGTGCTCATCGCCCTGCTCCTCTACCTGGTGTTCTTCCAGGGCTCGGGCTAGTGTCAGGAACCACCGGGAGGGTGGACGTCGCTTTCCTCGGGTACATCCGGATGGGGGTGGCAGAAATGGGACGAGGCGAAAGGTGGACTGGAAAGGTGTTGCGGGTTGCGGTGGGATTGCTCCTGATCGGTTGGTTGCTGACTCCCGCGGGGGGAACCGCACCGGCCCGGGAATGGAACCAGATCCTCCAGGCCGCGAGGCGGGAGGGCCGTCTGGTGGTGTACGATGCCTTCGGAGGCGCGGTTCCCACCGTACAGTACGCCGCGGAGCGGTTCGAGGCCACGCACGGGGTGAAGGTCGAGGTGGCCGTCATGCGGGCCAGCGAGTCCATCGAGCGCATCCGGGTGGAGCAGCGGGCCGGCCGCGCCATCGCGGATCTCGTGACCGCGGGGTCCGGGACCACCCGCCCCATGCTGGACGAGGGAGTCCTGCGCCCCTTCGAGGAACTTCCCAGCGCTCCCCGGATCGCGCCGCAGGTCCGGTTGAAGGTTCAGGAGTGGGATCTGCAGCGCTACCTCCTACCGTTCCTGATCCAGCTGTACGGGATCCTGATCAACACGAACCTGGTGCGGCCTGAAGAGGAACCGAAGAGCTGGAGCGATCTTGCGGATCCCCGATGGCGGGGCAGGCTCATCATGGACGACCCCAGGGCTCCAGGGGGCGGCCAGGTCCTGTTCCAGGTGACCTACCGGGCGCTGGGACGGAGATTCCAGGAGGATCTCGCGGCCCAGCGACCCTTCCTCACACGGGGAATCGCGGATGCGGCCAGCCGGGTGGCCCGGGGGGAATTCGCGGCGATGGCTCCCTTCGCCCTGGGGCTGTATCCGCGGGTTCGCGGGGGCCCCGTGAAGCTCATTATCCCCCGGGAAGGAGCTCCCTACGTCCCCCTGGGCGTCTCCCTGCCCCGGCGCAGCGACCATCCGAATGCGGCGGTGGCCTTCAGCGAGTTCCTGCTCTCCCGGGAGGTACAGGTCCGGCTGATGCAGGATTTCATCCTGCCGGTGCTGCGTGGGTATGACCAGCAGGCGCCGGAGGACGTCCGGCCCTTCCTGCGCGTCCGACTCTGGGACACCGTGGTGGATCCCCGGGTGGAGCCCGAGTATCTCCGGAGGGCGAGCGAAATCTATCGGTAGTGGAGGGATCTGGGCATGCAGCGGATACTTCTCGCCGCGATTCTGATCCTCGCGGTGGTCTGGTCTAGCCAGGGGGTGGCAGGGGGGCCGGGAGCTCGTGGGCCCAGGTGGTGGCCGCGGCCCGGAGGGAGAGGACCCTGGTCCTGTACGACGGCCACGGGGGCGCTCTTCCCACCATCCCGTTCGCCGCGGAGCTGTTTCAGCGAATGTACGGCATCCGCGTGGAGCTGAGCGTGATGCGAGCCAGCGAGGCCCAGGAACGGGTGCGGATCGAGCAACGGGCGGGCCGCCCGCTCGCGGATCTCGTCACCGTAGGCCCGAGCCAGGCCTGGCAGATGAAGAAGCTCCAGCAGACCGTGCAACCCCTTGGGGAGCTCCCCAGCGGGAGACGGGTGGCCGCGCAGATCCGGTTGAAGCTACAGGAGTGGGAGATCGACGACGTCATGCTGGTGGAAGCCGTGCAGCTCTACGGCATCCTGATCAACACCCGGCTGGTCCCGTCCGGAGAGGAGCCCCGGAGCTGGATGGATCTCCTGGATTCCAGGTGGAGGGGCAGGATGATTGCGGACGACCCCAGGGCCTTCGGGGGAGGGTCCGTGTTCTTCGCGGCCACCTACAAGCGCCTCGGGCGGGGATACCACGAGCAACTGGCGGCACAGCGCCCCTTCCTCACCAGGGCCATCGCGGAAGCCGCGAACCGGGTAGCCCGGGGCGAGTTCGCCCTGATGTACCCCTTTGCCCTGGGATTGCATCCCAGGGTCCGGGATCTCCCCAACGTGAAGGTGGTGATCCCCCGGGAAGGCGCGCCCTACGTGCTGCAGGGGGTCTCGATACCCAAGGAGGTCCGGCACCCCAACGCTGCCCGGTTGTTTGCGGAGCTGCTTCTCTCGGATGCCGTCCAGCGGAACCTCTACGAGAATTTCGTCCTCCCCGCCGTGGCTGGCTTCATCCGCCAGGCGCCGTCTGAACAGCGAACCCTCCTGGGGGTCCCCTTGTGGGAGACATCGGATCCCCCGAGGGGGGAGGAACTCCTTCGGCTTGCCTCGGAGATCTACCGGTAAGGCCCGATCCGCAGAGGAGGCGATCCAGGCCATGACCCCTTCCGTACAGACCCGCGTGAGGCGCCGGGAGCCCGGAACCAACTGGCGGCTGGAGGGGGAGGTCTGCGTGGTGGGGTCCGGGATCGCGGGGATCTCCGCGGCCCTGGAGGCCGCCCGACTGGGCCGGGAGGTGGTCCTCGTGGAGGGGGCTCCCTTCATCGGGGGCCAGGCAGTAGGAGCACCCATCGGCACCATCGCGGGGCTGTTTTCCTGCGGTCAGCATCCGCACCAGCTGACCCATCTCGTGGCAGACGAGCTCCTGGCTGCCCTGGAACGGGAGAACGCCGTGTACCGTCGCTACTCGAAGCTGGCCCGCACCGTCGTCCTCGTATACGACGAGGTGGTGCTAGGGCGCTGGATCGAGCGGGAGGTGCAGCGGCGCGGAATTCGGGCGGTGACGGGAGCGCTTCTACGGGAGGTGCGGCGGGAGGGGACGAGGATCCGATCCCTCTTTTTCCTCACCCGGTTCGGAGAGCTCGAGGTGACGGCTCCCATGTACATCGACGCCTCGGGGGACGCCGCGGTGGCTTGGTTCGCGGGGCTTCCCTGCCGGGAACCAGACCGTCCCATTTACGGGTCGCAGATGGCGATCCTGGAAGGCGTGCAGGATGAGGTGCTCCTGCCCGAAGCCGCTTTCTTCGCCCGGCTTCAGTCCGTCCTGCAGGAGAAGGGCGATCGGTACGGGTTGGAGCGCAGGGACGGGCTCGTCTTCCTGTTCCCCGGGCGGGGCATGGCCATCGTGAACATGACCCACGTGCAGACTCCCCTGGATCCGGAGGCCTTCACCCGCGGGAGCCTGGAAGGGAAAGATCAGGTGGATCGGGCAATCCGGTTGCTCCGGGAGGAGTTCCCGGAGGCGTTCGGGAAGGCACGGGTGCGGGTGTACGGGCAGCTGGGAATTCGACAGACCCGGTGGATCGTGGGGCGATACCAGCTGTCCGCGGAGGATGTCCGGACGGGCAGAAGGTTCGAGGATGCGATTGCCCGCACCGCATGGCCCATCGAGCTCCACGATCGCGTGGAGGGATATTCCTGGGAGCCTTTCGAGGAGGGCCACGTCCACTACGTGCCTCTGCGGAGCCTGATCCCGGAGGGGGTGGAGAACCTCCTGGCGGTGGGACGGTGCATCGACGCGGACCCTCTCGCCCTGTCCAGCGTGCGCGTGATGGGTCCCTGCATCGCCATGGGGGCTGCGGCTGCCCACGTCACGGACCTCTGCCTGAGAAGCGCCGTCCCCGTCCCCGGGGTGAGCCTGGCCGCTCTCCGCGAGCGGCTCCGGGCAAACCTGGAAGATCCCCCCCCTCCTAACTCCAGATGCCTTGACAGTTGCTTCAGAGTTCCCCTGAAATAAAGCAAACTGAAAAAAGTAAACGGGCCTCCCGAAAGGGCAAACCCGCAGCAATGCGGGGGCGCAAAGCTGACGGGGCCGTGGATTCGGTTGGCCGGGCTGCCGAAGGAGGCACGGAGGAGGCCGGGGTTTTTGAGATAGACCCCGGCATCTGTTTTTGCTTTGCCTTCTCCGCCCCACCGGCTTCCCTAGGTCCCCAGCGGGCTTCCGAGAAAGGAGGAGTAGTATGCGTCCTCTGCAGGTCCTGTGCGTTGTCCTCGTGGTGGGGCTTCTGGGGGCTCAGGGTTTTACTCCTGTGTACTCCCAGAGCACCATTCAGTTCCAGGATGTCACGGACCAGGTTTTCCCCTATCCGATCCGTCCCCTCTACGGGCAGAGTCATGGACAGTCCTGGGGATTCATCGCGGTCGGTGACTACGACGGGGATGGGTGGGACGACCTCTACATCAACGAGATGAGCATGGTGCACACCGCAGAGCATCAGAATGTCCACGGACGTCCCCAGTCCGGGTATCTGCTCCGGAACGCCCAGGGGCGGTTCGTGGATGAGACTACGAAGCTCCCGATCGTCGACGAGGACACGGAGCACCGGCACGTGGCGGTCTGGTGCGATTTTGATCGGGACGGAGATGAGGACCTGCTTCTGGGAACCGGGATGGACGACGAATATCCCCTCGGCCACCCGGAACGGATGGTGGGGAATCTGGACGTGTGGCTCCGGAACGACGGGGCATATTTCACCGACGTGAGCCGACAGGTCACGGTTGAGGGATATGACACCCGGCACAGCAAGGTGTTTCACGGGTACACCTGCGCGGACGTGGACGGAAACGGGTGGCCGGATATTCTGGTGCTGAACAAGTACGCTCCTGAAGTGTACGGGGAGAGCGGTGGTACTCCGATATTCCGCCTGTATTTGAATCAGGGTGGTCTCCGTTATCGTGAAGCTGCAGCCGAGCGTGGATTCAAGGACGTGGAGTACAGGACCAGCAATATTGATCCCTGGGGGATCGGTTGCGTGGATTTCGATGGCGTTCGTGGGGTAGACTGTGCTTCGGCTGGAGGGAATTTGGGTCGTTGGATTCTCAATAAAGGGGGCGGGTTCTTCGAGGTGAACACGGGCGTATATCGGCCCATGATGGATCGCAACGCCTACAGCAACGACGCGGTGTGGGGAGACTTCAACGGGGACGGCAGGGTGGATTTTGCGGACGCGGGCCTGACCCGAGTGATCCGGGGCGGCGCGAACAACGGATCCACCACCCTCAACGATGGAATTCGGGACCTCGCCAGGATAGACGTCGGCCAGAGGCTGCGGTGGCGGTCGGTGGCGGTGGCGGATTTTGACAACGACGGGGATTCGGACCTGTTCGTGACCGTGGAGGGGAGCGGTCCGAAGACTCCGGATGGATTCCCCACGAAGGCCCCGGACCAGCTCTTCCGTACCGACCGTTCTGAGACCGGGGTCACGTTCACCGAGATCGCCAGGAGTGCCGGGGTAGATGGCGGCGTGTGCGTGGGAAAGCGGGCCGATCGGAGGCCTGCGGACCATTGTGCGGGAGGAGGTGGGGCGGCCGTCGTGGACTTCGACCGGGACGGCAGGATGGACCTCGTGGTGAGTTATACGCCGTGGTTCAAGCCTGCTGGAGGGGTGGAACAGGTCCGGCTGTACCGTAACGTAACTCCGAACCCCGGGAACTGGATCGGTATCCTGGTGCAGGGGCAGCTTGCCCTGGGTGCCAGGGTTACCGTACAGGCCTGCGGAATCACTCACTACCGCGAGGTACGGGCTGACACCCACCACCTGGCCCAGAACACCCGGGCGATCCACGTGGGGCTAGGAAGCTGCCAGGACCGGCCTTACGTGACCATCCAGTGGAGTGACGGGATGGCGCATCGGGGTTGGTTGAACGGGAACCGGTACCACCTGGTGCGGCAGTAGCGTGGGTGTCTGCATCGCAGGGGAGGAGCAGGAAATCCAGCTCAGAGCGTCAAAACCATCCGAACCACGGCATCCTGCTTGCGGGAGGGAGGGGATGGATACGTCGGTGCCCACCGGGAGCCTGCAGGCGCTCCTGGATCGTGTGCCGAACGTGGTGGAGCATCTCTATCGGAATCCCAAGGGGGCGCTGCGGGCCATCTTCCAGTTGTTCCCGCCCACGGTCCTCCCCCCGGAGTTCACCAACTGGCGGGACGAACAGCGGGCCCGGCGGGAGTCCGCAGCGTTGCTGGATCAGTCGTTCCACATGAGCAACCTGTATCTGAGGGGACCGGACGCCCTGCGGCTGCTGGAGAGCCTGGCCATCAACAGCTTCCGGAACTTCGGCCCGGGGCGTGCGAAGCAGTTCGTGGTGTGCTCCCCAGAAGGGTACGTAATCGGGGACAACATCCTCTACGGACTGGAGGAGGACGCCTTCGTCCTGGTCGGTTCCGAGGTGGTCCAGAACTGGGTGACGTACCACGCGGAGACCGGCAGATACAAGGTTCACACGGAGCGGGACCCCGCATGGTTTGCGAACCCCACCGGACGGCGGACCGCATCCCGATTCCAGGTGGAGGGCCCGAAGGCCTTTGCCCTGCTGGAGAAAGCCACGGGAGGGCCCCTGCCGGACGTGCGGTTCTTCCACTGGACGTGGCTTCGCATCGGAGGGCGAAAAGTCCGGGCGTTGCGGCACAGCATGGCCGGAGTCCCGGGGATGGAGCTCTCGGGCCCCTGGGAGGACCGGGAGGTGGTGCGGGCGGCCCTCGTGGAGGCCGGCAGGGAGTTCGGCCTCCGAGGGGTGGGTTCCCTCGCGTACCTCTCCAGCGGCGGATTGGAGTCGGGATGGGTCCCGAACCCGCTCCCCGCCATCTACACCAGCCCTGACCTGCGCGCCTACCGGGAATGGCTTCCCGCCTCGGGGCAGGAGGCCATGGGATCCCTCGGAGGGAGCTTCTATTCCTCCCGCATCGAGGATTACTACCTCACCCCCTGGGAACTGGGATTCGAGCACATCCTCAAGTTCGATCACGACTTCGTGGGACGGCGGGCCCTGGCGGAGCGGGTGCAGGACCGGCACCGGAGGAAAGTGACCCTCGTCTGGCACCCGGAGGACACCGCCCGGGCCTTTGGCTCTCTCCTGCAGCCGGGGCCGATGGCGAAGTACATGGAGATCCCCTGGTTGCACTACGCCACCTGGCAATACGACAGGGTCCTGGGCCCGAGAGGGGAGCTGGTGGGGATCGCCCTGTATGCTGGCTACACGTCCAACGAGCGCGCCGTGGTGGCCCTGGCGGTGGTGGAGGAAGGTCATAGCCAGCCCGGAACGGAGGTGGTGGTGGTGTGGGGGGAGGACGGGGGAGGCAGCCGCAGCGGCCCATGGGTGGAGCCGCACGTGCCCGTGGAGATCCGGGCCACGGTGGCACCGGTCCCCATCAGCCAGGCCGCCCGGGAGTACCGAGCCGCCATGCGCTCCGGACGCGGACGGGACGGATAGGACCCCTTTACGGCCCCTCCCGCCCGATGCTAAAATGGGCCGTCGGCGAGAGCGCCCCAGGAGTTCGGTTCCCGGAAGGAGGTGTGAGGTTGGCCACGGTTCGCGTGGGGAAGGATGAGTCCCTGGACAGCGCCCTCAAGCGGTTCCGCCGGGAGGTGCAGCGGTCGGGCATTCTGGTGGAGGCCAAGCGGCATGAGCACTACGAGAAGCCCAGTGACCGGCGTCGCCGCAAGCTTGCCAAGCGGGCCCGCAAACAGAAGGCGAAGTCCCGGTAGCTCCCTTTCCCGATCGGACAGCTTCCGGGCTCCGAACTTGTTCGGGGCCCGGTTTTTTTGGCCATGACGCTTCTGGAGCGGCTGGGAGAGGATCTCAAACAGGCCCTGAAGGCCAGGGACGCCGTCCGGGTCTCCACCCTGAGACTTGCCCGGGCCGCGCTCCACAACGCGGAGATCCAGCAGGGCCGCTCCCTCACGGAGGAGGAGGCCCAGGAGATCCTGCGGCTCGAGGCCCGGCGCCGGAGAGAGGCCATCGAAGCCTTCCGCCGGGCCGGACGGGAGGAGCTGGCCCATCGGGAGGAGCTGGAGCTCGCGGTGCTCCTGGAGTACCTCCCAACGCTCCTTTCCGAAGAGGAGCTCCGGAAGATCGTGCACGAGACGATCCGGAAGCTCGGAGCCACCACGGAGCGGGACGCGGGCCGGGTGGTGGGGGCGGTGATGCGGGAGATCCGGGGCAGGGCCGAGGGGCGGGACGTGGAGCGGCTGGTGCGGGAGGCCCTGGCTTCCGGGCCGTAGCCGAGGATGGCCAGGAAGCGCTCCCGGCGATCGACCCCTCAAGCGCGGACCTGGAAGCGGGCGATGAGTGCGGGCGGTGTGGTGTTCCGTTCGAGCCCCTCCGGGCCTGAAGTTCTGTTGCTGCTCCACCGCAACGGCAGGTGGATGCTCCCCAAGGGGACCGTGGAGGCAGGGGAGACGGAGGAGGAGGTTGCCCGCCGGGAGGTGGGGGAGGAGGCGGGAGTGCACAACCTCCGGCTGGTGGCGGACCTCGGCGAGGAGCGCTACCGGTTCTACTGGCCTCCGGAGAAGACCTTCTACGACAAGACCGTGCGCTACTATCTCCTGGAGTGGCTGGGAGGGGAGGAGCCTCGTCCGCAGGCGGAGGAGGGGTTTGTGGAGGCCCGGTGGGTACCGTTGGACGAGGCGGTGCGATGGGTGCGGTACCGGGAGACGCGCGAGATCCTGCTTCGAGCCCGGGAGATCCTGAGAGCACGGGAGGAGGCGGGGACGTGAGGGAACCTGCCACCGGAATCATGCACTTCGTGGAGGATACCTTCCGGAAGTACGCGGAGCACGTGAACCCGGGGCTCGTGAAGCTCTGGCGGTTTGCGGGGATCGAGACCGTGGAGTGGGAGGCCGAGGGCGCGGTGGTGCGGGACGTTCACGGTCGGGAATACCTGGACTTCTCCGGCGGTCCCGCGGTCTTCGTCCTGGGCCACCGACATCCGCGGGTAATCCAGGCGGTCATCGAGCAGATCCAGCGTATGCCCATGTCCGTACGGGCCCTGCCCCGGCGGCCGGAGGCGGAACTGGCGGCGCTGCTGGCCGAGATCACGCCCGGTGATCTCCGCTACGCCTTCTTCTGCAACAGCGGGGCCGAGGCGGTAGAAGGAGCCATCAAGCTCGCCCGCGTTGCCACCGGCAAACCGGGGATCCTGGCCACGGAGGGAGCATTCCACGGAAAGACCCTGGGAGCCCTCTCGGCCACGGGCCGGGAGAAGTACCGCAAGCCCTTTGAGCCCCTCGTGCCGGGATTCCGGCACATCCCCTTCGGGGATCCCGGAGCCCTGGAGGAGGCCATCGACGCAGACACCGCGGCCTTCCTGGTGGAGCCCATCCAGGCGGAGGGTGGGGTACGGATCCCCCCGGAGGATTACCTGGCCCGGGTCCGGGAGATCTGCGATCGCAAGGGCATCCTTCTCATCGTGGACGAGGTGCAGACGGGCATGGGGCGGACGGGCCGGATGTTCGCGTGCGAGCACGCGAGGATCACCCCGGACATCCTCACCCTAGCCAAGGGGCTCGGCGGCGGCGTGATGCCCATCGGGGCCTTCGTGGCCCGCCCGCACCTGTGGACAGCCTTCGTCTCCGACCCCTATCTGCATTCCTCCACCTTCGGCGGGAACCCCGCAGCGTGCGCGGCCGCCATCGCCACCATCCGGGTCCTCCTGGAGGAGCGGCTGTGGGAGCGGGCCGTGACCCTCGGCGCGTTCCTGCTCGACGGCCTGCGTTCCTTGGCTGCCCGTTATCCGGACCTCGTGCGGGAGGTGCGTGGGAAGGGCCTGTTGATCGGCCTGGAGTTCACGGATCCGGAAGTGGCGCTGCTGTGCGCCGCGGAGGCCCTGCAGCGCGGGGTGATCTTCTACTTCGCCCTGAACCGGCCCGAGGTGATCCGCATCGCCCCGCCTCTTGTGATCACCCGGGAGCAGATCGCACTCGCTCTAAAGCGTCTGGACATGGCCCTTGGGGCTGTGCGGGAGATGCTGGAGAGCCTCCACGCTGGAGGGACGCAACCCTGAGCTCAACAGCCGGTGAAGGGAGTTCTTTCCCGTGGAGACCATGATCTGGAGGGGGGTACGCAGGCCCTGCCGGTAGCGTCGCCAGTGTACCAGGAGGAAGTCCCAAGCAGGGAGCGCGAGGATCACCCCCAAGGCCACAAGCTCCCAGGTGGACTCCAGGCTAAGGGCGAGGGCCGCGCTCAGGGCTGCCAGCAGGAATCCCAGCATGAGACTCCCGGAGTCGCCCAGGAAGATGCGGGCGGGCGGGAAGTTGTAGCGCAGAGAAATCCCAAGGAGGCTCCAGCCAAGGCCGCGGCCGTAGTAGCCACCACCGCGGGCCGCACCCGGTCCATGCTGGAGCGGACCTCCCGCTCGAGGATTGCCGGCGTTCTCCCCTAACAGATCCCCACAAATCATCCGTTCGGAGGATGGCAGAGGCCCCCGCTAGCGGGCAAGCTCCAAGAGGTGTCGAGGTGTGTAGGCGCACTCGCTATGTCTCCGCAACTCTAGCCCTGGCTGGGGTACTGGTGCTATCCGCGGCGGCCTACGGGTTCGTGATCCAACTCGGAGGATCCACCGGTTACAGGGCGAGGATCGAAGTGATGCAAACGGCGCCGAACCAACTGAAGATCCTCGTCACCAACCTGACGACGTTCGGGTCGTCGGTCCCGCTCCCGACCGGAGTGAGCGCAACGTGTCCGTACCTGGTCGGAAGCGGGCTCGATGCGGCCTGCCGCCTGCTCACTAGCTTCGGCTGGACCCACAATGCGATCCCGCAGAGCATCACGGGAGGGTCTGCGAAGATCGCGGCCGGATCCACTGGGTTAGGGGATAAGCCAGCGCCAAATACTACGTACCCGGCGGGTACGGACTGGAGCGCGGAGTGGGGCTACGGGAACAACGAGCCCATGGACGGCACCGGGAAGCTTGACTTCATCTCGACCAATGTATCCCCACATGACGCAGTTCGCTTCAGACCCCAACCGCGACGGGCCTCAGGGGCTTAACGGCCCGCAGGGTGGCCTGTTGAGCAAGGCCTTCACCGGTGCCGGAGGGCTGGGTTTCGTCCAGGACACCCTGGAGTTTTTCGTGAACTTCAGCGCCGACCTCAGTTCTGCGGATCTCACAGCCCTGCAGAACGCCACCTGGTGGGTGGAGTTCGGGAGCAGCGGCTACTTCCTGTGCGCAGGTCCTGACCCTCGCTGCGGGCCATCAGTTCGGGCTTCCGAGCCAGCGGCTGTGGCGCTCATGGGCATGGCCCTCGCGGGGGCACTGACCGCGAGCGGCCTGAAGCGCCGCAAGCGCGTCGCGTAGCGCGGGCCCTCCCCAGGCCGGGTGCAGACGTTTCAAGTCTCCGGAAGTCCTCCGCCGACCGATGCCGGCCAATCCTCCGGTCGGAGGGAGGAAAGAGGAAAGCAGTTGGGCACGCGGGTAGATGATGCCCTGGGAGGGTGCCCGTGGCAGGAGGCCCGTGCAGTCAACTTGTTGCCTCCCACTGGTCGCAGATAGACTCGGGGGCGTCGCCCGGCTGGCCCGCCTGTCCCTCGTCCCAGTCCTGTTCGGGCTCGTCCTGCTCCTGGGCGGCCGCCGGCAGGCGCGGCTCCTGGCGTTTCCCCCGCTGGTCCCCACTCCTGCAAGCCCGCGTACTCACAAGTGGTATCCCACGTTGTCTGGGGGGATTACCGGTGAGGGGGTATCCAGAGATCACCCTGGGAGCTCTCCCGGAGGGAGAGCTGCACTTCCTGATCCGTTTTCAGCAGGAACGCCCGCTCCAGCTCGTCAATCCCCTGGAGGTCCTGGTAGAGCTCGAAGGCCTCTTCCGAGATCATGCTCCGCAGCTGCGCCTCCAGGCGCAGCTTGCTCAGGAAAAACTGCTCCAGGTGGATGCGCCGGTAGAGCCACACGTGGTGCTGGAGGATCTGTCGCAGCTTCTGCTCGTGGCTGAACAGGAGGTCCCGGCGGTCCAGGAGCTCTTCGGCCCGCCGGTAGGAACGTTGGAGGTCTACCAGGAGGTCCCGCAGATCCTGGATGAGGGCCTCCGGGGTCGTGTCGCCCCGCGCGGCCTGCCGGATGGCGCGCAGAAGGCGCCCCTCTATGAGCCGCAGACCGTGCACCAGCTCCGTGAGGGTGCGGGCGAGGCCGGGATTCGGAGGATGCTGGAGCTTGGTCACGCGTCTCGGCGCATTCATGGACTCCCCTCCCGCGCTCCGCTCGGGCCCTCTCCGCTCCCCTGTTGTCCGGAAAAGCCTGACCTAGATCCCCCGTGCTCCGCGCAGGGAGGCGTCCGGTCGTTCCTCCCGGGCCTGCCGGGATCCGTTCCTCCCTACGCGTTCCGTCCGAACGAGGTTCAGGAATACCACACCCCCGCTCAGGATCCCCGCGGAGATCGCGGTGCCCACCACCCCCCAAAGCGCCATTCCGATCCCGCTCGCCCCCAGCACCGCGCTGAGCCCGCAGATCCGCATCACCACCTCACCCGGCCGCAGCCCCGATTCCAGCAGCCGATGGGGCAGGTGATCCTTTCCCGTGGAGACCATGATCTGGATGGGGTTGCGCAGCCCGTTCCGGTAGCGCCGCCAGTGCACCAGCAGGAAGTCCCAGGCCGGAAGCCCGAGGATCACGCCGAGAGCGGCGATCTCCCAGGCGGAGTCCAGGCTGAGGGCCAAAGCGGCGCTCAACGCCGCCAGCAGGAACCCCAGCATGAGGCTTCCAGAATCCCCCAGGAAGATGCGGGCGGGCGGGAAGTTATAGCGCAAAAACCCTAAGGACGCCCCTGCCAGGGCCGCGGCCGTTGTGGCCACCGCCCATCGCTGGGCCAGGATGGCGAGGAGGGCCAGCGCCCCCGCGCTCACCGCCGCGGCGCCCGAAGCCGTCCCGTCCGCGCAGTCCAGACAGTTGAGGGCGTTCGCGAGCCCCACGATCCACCCCGCGGCCACGAGATAGCCCGCGTAAGGCCAGGGAAGCCCCAGCCGGAAATCCCCCAGCCACACGATGAGCACCACCACGCCCGCCTCTACCGCCAGCTTCGCAGCCCCTACTCCCCGCACGTCGTCCACGATCCCGATCAGGGCGAAGGCCGCAGCGCCCGCAAGCAGCAGGATCACGTGCAGATCGTTCACCGGCCGGGCCCACAGCAGGGTCGCGGAGCTGAAGGCCAGGTAGACCGCCGCCCCGCCCAGAAGCGGAGTGGGCACCCGGTGGAGCTTGCGGGGAGCGGGCAGGTCCAAAATCCCGAGCCTCCGGGCCGCCCACGCGGCCGCGGGGGTGGTCAGGAGGGCCAGCGCTAGCGCGCAGAGGAAGGCGAGGAGGACACCCGCCACCTTGTTCTCTCCTGTGCCACTAGCGCGGCTTCCAGGGCCAGAAAGATCCGGTCCACCTCCTCCTCTTGGAGCGATGGATACAGGGGGAGCGAGAGCGCGGTGCGGTACGCCCGCTCCGTACGGGGAAATCCCGATAGGCTTAGGTACCGGTGGAGGGGCCAGAATACGGGCGGAGGGCTCTCCACGCCGTACGCCTGCAGGGCCTCTCGGACCTTTGCCGCATCGGGCACGGAAACCACGTACCGGTAGTAGATGGGGGCCGAACCGGGCCGCACGGCCGGGGGCCGCAATCCCAGGACCTGAACCCGCTCCGCGTACCGGGCCGCGAGGCTCCGCCGACGGTCCAACATCTCCGGCAGCCTGCGGAGCTGCGAGAACCCCAGGGCGGCCTGGAAATCCGTGAGCTTGTAGTTAAACCGGGTTCGCAGGCGGCGACGACCGTCGTAGTCCCGGAGATCCCGAACCCGGCGCAGCAGGAGCTCCGAGTCCGAGAGCACCATCCCGCCTTCCCCCGTGGTCAGCACCTTTGTGGCGTAGAAGGAGCAGACGGCCACATCCCCGAAGGAGCCCACGGGTCTTCCGTCCACCGCGGCCCCCAGGGCCTGGGCGATGTCCTCGATCACGGGAATCCCCAACCCACACAGGGCTTCGATTGCCGCGGGAGTCCCGAACATATGGGGGACCAGCACGGCCCGGGTGCGCCGGGTGATCGTCTGCCGGACTTCTTCCACCGAGAGGTTGTAGCCTTCGGGTTCCAGGTCCACCAGTTTCGGGACCGCGCCCACGTAGCGCACCGCCTGGAGCAATGCCACGCAGGTGTAGCTCGGTAGGATCACCTCGTCCCCGCTTCCGACTCCCAGGGCCACAAGCGCCAGGTGCAGCGCCGCGGTCCCGGAGCTGGTGGCTACCCCGTCCCGAAGGCCCAGGAACCGGGCCACCGCCTGCTCGAACCGGCGGGTGACCTGGCCTTGGCTGATCCGTCCCGAGCGCAGGACCTCAGCCACCGCCTGGATGTCCACCTCATCCAGGGTGGGGCGGGAGTGGGGGACTACAGCACCATGCGGTGGCACGTGAACGCCTCCGCGGCCTGTACGGAGATCTCAGAACCCCGCAGCCGCGCAAGCCGCTCCACGTTCGCCACGCTCCCGTGGTGGGGGTCGGGACGCAGCTGGGAGGCGTGACAGCGAAGGGCCCGCAGCTTCACCTCGAGGAACTCCGAGATGTCCACGTAGAAGTTGGGGTGGAAGGGAGCAGGGCTCCAGCACAGCTGCGGGGCGTCACACGACAGCACCAGCCGCACGAAGGGCTTGTCCTCCGGGAGGTGCGGCCGGCAGGCGGCAAACCCGGCCCAGAAGAGGGCCTCGTGGTCCTGGTTGTAGCTGGGGTGGGGCAGGATCACCGCCGTGGGCCGGATCCGGTCGATGCTGTAGCGGGCCTCCCGCTCCAGCAGCGTCACCAGGTCCCGACGGGGGACTGCGTCCAGACGCATGTGCCGGTGGGTGTCCTCGAAGAGGACCTCGTACCCGTCCACCCCCAGGACCTCCATGGCCGCCCGCAGCTCCTCCAGACGCTGGGCGCCCCGCACCAGCGGGTGCTCGGCGGAGTAGTGTCGGAGGTCGCCCACCGACCCCACGATCACGAACACCTCCCCACCTGAAGCCTTCACCTTGGCCACGGTTCCCCCGCACCCGTAGACTTCGTCATCAGGGTGCGGGGCGACCACCAAAACCCGCTGGCCCACCCAGAACCCGTCCATCGGTCTCGATCCATCCTAGACGGATCCCCGCTCAGTGGCTTCTATCCGAATGAACGGTTTGACCTAATCAAGCGAAGGATTGTGGGAGGGAGGGAACCCTTTGATCCCGAGCTTTCCTCCGAATGGAGGACGGACAAGGGGTCGGGGGAGGCGCCAGTTTTTAGGCAAGCAGTTCTCAGGCTAATGAGGGGAAGATGCGGAAGGTAGGAAGGGGGCTGGTGTTTGGGGTTGCGTTGCTCTTGCTCGCCGGAGCCTTGCCCGCCTGGGCACAGGAGCGGCCCGGGGAGGTGCCTGAACCCGGCGGGATTGTGCTGATGGGGACCGCTCTGTTCGGAGCCCTGACGGCCCTGGGGCTTGCGAGTTGGTGACGAACCTGACCACCTTCGAACTGTCGGTCCCCCTGCCGACGGGAGTGAGTGGGTCGTGCCCTCAGCTGGTGACGGCTGGTTTGGACGCCGCCTGCCGGCTGCTCACGAGTTTCGGGTGGACCCCCAATGCCATCGCGCAGAGCATCACGGGCGGGTCGGCAAAGATCGCAAGCGGATCCACGGGTTCTGGTGATCCTGCGGGGCCACCTCCGGCCACCACCTACCCGGCAGTTCGCTTCAGGCCCCAACCGCGACGGGCCTCGGGGGCTTGACGGCCCGCAGGGTGGCCTGTTGAGCACGGCCTTCACCGGTGCCGGAGGGCTGGGTTTCGTCCAGGACACCCTGGAGTTTTTCGTGAACTTCAGCGCCGACCTCAGTTCTGCGGATCTCACAGCCCTGCAGAACGCCACCTGGTGGGTGGAGTTCGGGAGCAGCGGCTACTTCCTGTGCGCGGGGCCGGACCCTCGGTGCCCTCGCGTTGCGGCCTCGGAGCCCGCCTCCCTGGCCCTGATGGGGACGGCCCTGGTGGGGGTGGTGGCCGCGGCAGGGCTCGCGCGCCGCAGGCGGCCCGCGTAGGCATCGGCTCGAGGTCCCTCCTCCGAACGATCCCTCCCGATCCTCCCCCCGGATGAAGGCGCCTCAGCGCCCAAAGCGCAATCCTCCGAAGTGAGGAGCGACTCGTGGAGGGCAACCTGCGCCGTTACGCCACCGCGGCAGGACTCGGAGGGATCGCGGCCCTCCTGGGGTGGCTGTACGCCCCCGTGGTCCGGGACATGGCCGCCCAGTGGGCGGTGGACACCACCTACGGCTACGGCTACTACATCCCGCCCGTGGCCGCCTACCTGGTCTGGGAGCGGCGCCGGACCCTGCGGGCCTGCCGTCCGGGGGGGACGTGGCTTGGGCTTCCCGTGCTTTTTTGGGGACTTGCCGCCCTGGTCCTGGGCCGGACCGGCGGGATCGCGATCCTGGCCCGCGCCTCCCTGATCCCGGTGCTCTTGGGCCTTGTGCTGCTCCTGGGTGGCTGGAGCGTGGTGCGGCTGGTGGCGTTTCCGGTGCTGTTTTTGGGGCTGATGATCCCCCTCCCCCAGGGCCTGCTCCAGCGGCTCACCTGGCCCCTGCAGATCTTCACGGCCCAGTTCAGCGCGGAGGTGCTGCAGCTGCTGGGCTACCCCGTGTACGTGGAGGGCATCTACATCGACCTCCCCAACGTGCAGCTGGAGGTGGCGGAGGCCTGCAGCGGGTTCCGGTCGCTGGTGGCCCTCACGGCCACGGGGGTCCTCCTCGCGCACCTGACCCAGGAGCGGTGGCGGGAGCGGGTGGTGCTCGTGGCCTCCGTGGTCCCCATCGCCGTCCTCGCCAACGCCGTGCGGGTGACCAGCAACATCGCCCTGGGCATCTACGAGGGCACCTACCACACGGTCTCCGGCTGGATGGTGTTCGTGGTGGCCACCGCCATGCTGGTCGGGGTCTCCTCGGCCCTGGGCCGCGGCTCGAGGACGGCATGAGCGGGCCGAAGGTCCTGGCCGCGCTTGGTAGCCTTCTCTTGAGCGCTGCGGTGCTGCAGGCCGGCCTCGGGCAGGCCACCCCGCTCCCGGAGGGGTTGGAGACGCTGCCCCGCCGGATGGAGGGGTGGACCGGTAGCCAGGAGGCGCCCGACCCCGATGCCCTCGCCCGCACCCGGCCGGGGGCCTGGCTCAGCCGGCGCTATACGGATTCGCAGGGCAGGCCCGTGCTCCTCTACATCGCATACTTCGCCCGGGATTTCTCTCGGGCCCAGGTCCAGGCCGCCTGCTGGGGGGATTGCCAGGTGCGGGAGGTGGGTCCCCATCGGGTGCGCCGTCTGGGCGTGGAGGTGAACCGGGCGCTGGTGGTGCAGCACGGCGAGCCCGCGGTGGTCCTGTACTGGTACCAGCTGGGGCGCCGCGCGGTGCGGGATCCGTACCGGGCAAAACTGGATCAGGTCCGGCGGGCGCTCGTGGAACGCAGGTCGGACGGGGCCCTGGTGCGGGTCTCGGCTCCTGTGCAGTCGGACCAGGAAGAAGCCCTGCGTCGAGCGGAGGCCTTCCTGCGGGCGGCCCTGCCCGAAATCCTGCGGCGCCTGCCGGAGTGAGGAGGCGGGGATGACGGTGGACGCCTTGCACGCGCCGAAGATCCGATCGGGGCGGCCTCGGCGGCTGTGGATCCTGGGGCTGTCGCTGCTCGGCGTGGTGCTGCTGGCCACCGCGGGCCTTGCCGTGTGGCGCAGCCCGCAGGTGCGCCTTGCCCGCAACTGGAGGCAGGCCGAGGCCTTCTTCGCCGCGGAGCGCTACCGGGAGGCGGTCATCGCCTACCGCAACATCCTGCGAATCCGGCCGGAGGACGCCCGGGCTCACTACCGGCTGGGCTTCTCTTACCTGCGGCTCGGGGACCTTCCCCGCGCACACGGTTCCCTCCGGAAGAGCCTGGAGCTCGATCCCGGGTACCTGGATCCTCGCCTCGCCCTCGCGGAGCTGTACCTGGCGGCCCGCGAGCCTGCCCGAGCCGAGGAGGAGGCCCGGGCGGTACTCTTCCGAAGACCCCAGGACGCGAGGGCGCACCTTCTGCTGAGTCAGGCCGTGGGCTCCCGGGGAAACGCCGGGCAGGCCCTGGAGCTGGTGGATGCGGCGCTGCGCCTGGATCCGAAGCTAGGCCGGGCGTACGTGTGGAAGGCCACCCTGCTCCTGGCCGGAAAGCGGGTGGAAGATGCCGAGCGGGTGCTGCGGGAAGGGGTACGGCGGGCGCCGCAGGATCCGGATCCCCGGGTCTCCCTCGCGGCACTGTTGGCCCGCACGGATCGTGGGCAGGAGGCGGAACGGGTCCTCAAGCAGGCCGCGGAGGACCTGCGCCTCCGGCCCGAGCCGCTCGTGGCCCTGGGGGACTTCTATGCGTCCCGGCGCAAGCTGACGGAAGCCATGGACCACTACCGCCGGGCGTGGGATCTGGCGCCGCACGCCAACGCGGCCCCTCTCAAACTCGGGGAACTGTTGCTCGTGCAGGAACGGTGGGAGGAGGCCGCGGAGGTGGCCCGCAAGCTCCTCCTCGCCAACGCCAACGACCCCCTTGCTCACTACCTCCTGGGCCGGGCCCGGCTGGGGGAGGGGAAGCTCGACAAGGGGGTGGAGGCACTGCGGGCCACGGTGCTGCTGGCTCCGCACCTGGTGCAGGCCCGGTTTCTGCTGGCTCAGGCCTACCTCGTGCAGGGAAAGCCTGAGCGGGCCCGGGAGCAGCTGGAGGAAGCCACGAAGCGCGCGCCCCACTTCGTCCTGGCCCGGGTGACCCTCGCGAACGTGTATGCGGCCATGGGCCTGTTCGACCGCGGGGAACGGGAGCTCCAGAAGCTCGTAGCCCTCTTTCCGAAGAGGGCCGCGGCATACATCGCCTTAGGCGACTTCTACGCCCGCCGGCAGCGGCTCGATCGGGCTCTGGGGGCCTACCGGAAGGCCGCGGAGGTGGAGCCCAGGAACGTGGCCGCCCGCATCCGTGCGGGGATCACCCTCCGGCTCCTGGGAGTGCTCGATGCGGCGTTGCGGGAGTTCGAGGAGGCCCTGGGCATCCGGCCCGATGCCGCCGATGCCCTCGCGGAGATCGCCCGGGTGCACGTCCAGCGCAGGCGGTTCGACTTAGCCATCGCCCGCGTGCAGCAGGAGATCCGGAAGTACCCCGAGCACTCGAACGCCTACGTGGTGCTGGGGATGGTCTACGAGGAGATGGGAGACCTGGTGCGGGCGGAGCAGGCGTACATCCGGGGGACTGTGGCCAACCCTCGACTCCCCCGGGCCTACCTCATGCTGGGCCGGCTGTACGCACGGCAGGGGAAGTTCGAACTGGCGACCCGGAAGTACGAGGAGGCGCTGCGGCTCGATCCCCGCAACCCAAACCTCTACACCCTCATCGGCAACCTGCACGAGCAGCAGGGCAACGTGGACCTGGCCATGAGCTACTACGAGCGGGCCTTGCGGGTGGATCCCAACTACGCGCTCGCCGCCAACAACCTCGCTTACCTCCTGGCGGACCGGGGAACGAACCTGGACCGCGCCCTGGAGCTCGCGAAGATGGCCAGAGAGCGCCTGCCGCAGGACCCCAACGTGGCCGACACGCTGGGGTGGGTCTACTACAGACGAGGGCAATTCCAAGAGGCTTTGCCGCTGCTGCAGGAAGCGGCGCGGGGGCTACCCGACAACCCCACCGTGCGCTACCACCTGGGCATGGCCCACTACCGGCTCGGCAACCGCCAGGAGGCCGTACGGGAACTACGGGCCGCCCTGGCCGGGAAAGGGGAGTTCCGGGAGTCCGGGGAGGCCCAGCGGGTTCTGGGGGAGCTGGGGGCCTCGGCGCGGTAGACTCGGGTCGGTGGCCGTCCGAGGGCCGCGGCTATTTCCCCACCGCGGCGATCAGGAGGACTCCGGTGCGGTCGGCGGCTTGCTGGGCCGAGGGGTGGATCACGAATCCGAACAGGGCTGGTACGGGAGTCCCTGTAAGCTGAGGCGCGAGGCTGCGGACTCGGCGCGCCAGGACTTCCACATCCCGGCCGTAGATCCGGCTCCGGACTTCGCCCACCACCACGATCCGCTCGCCGTCCCGGGTCCCCTCTCCGAAGAAGTCCACCTCCACTTCCTCACCGTCCACGGTGAAGAAGCGGCGCTCCAGGCTCTCCACCCGGATGCCGAAGCGCTGGGCGAGGTAGGAAGGGCCCAATTCCCGGGCCAGCTCCTCCAGGGTGAACCCCACGGCGTCCGAGAGCCGGCCTACTTGTTGGGCGAGCTGCTGCAAGGCTAACTCGGTACGGGCCTGGGCATCTTCCAGGCGTGCGACGGCCTCCTCGAGGCGGCTCACCCGTTCCTCGGTTCTGAGTTGGGCTTCCGCGAGGCGTGCGACGGCCTCCTCCCCGAGCTCCCGCACCACCCTCGGTAGCTCCAGGAGCTCATCGGTGAGCAGCACCCGGCGGAGCTCCTCCCGCCACTCGGGGCGCTCCCTGAGCAGCTTCAGCAGGTCCTGGAAGTCCTTCACCGTGAAGGGCATCTCAAGCATATTGTACCTCAGGCCAAGGCCGAGGCCTTGGCCGGCAGCGCTGCTGGATCTCGATGTCGCACGGCGGGGCGGTGCCGTGACGCAGAAGAACGCCTCACCTGGTCGGGCTTGCGCCAGGAGAGGTAGAGTCGACCTAACTGGTGCGGAACAGGTTCGCGGCCGGCCACCCCTGGATGGTCACGTACTCATCCAACCGGAGGATTTGCGTGGATCAGATGGTTGAATTGGCCTGGGCTCCGGATCGCTCTGCGGCCAAACCTGAGGGCCCCGCCCGGGCGGGGCCCTCGCGCTTTCGGGAGGGGTTAGCCGGCGCTACCCGACCCGGCTGGCCCTGCGCCGGCCGCCCACCAGCACCGAACCGAGTCCGATGCCGAACAGCGACAGCATCCCCGGCTCTGCCACCCGGGGCCGGACCTCGAAGTCAAAGCTGGAGTTCCCAGCCCTCGAGTGGGCGATCTTCGCCTCCAGGGTGAGGGCGAACGGCGCGGTGGCAGAAGCCGCTCCTGTTGCGTTTCCGCTGTACCCACCAGGCCCGAAAGGCCCGAAGGACGCGAGGAGGCTACCTTTGCCGAACAACGTGTTAGCGTCATCCAGGTAGGCCCAGAACTGGGCGGTGCCGCCCGGAGGGGCAGTGCCGCCCACCGCCAGGGCCGCAGGATAGATCCCGCCCGGAAGCGGCCCCGTGTACCCAGTGTGGCTGGCCTGGATCAGGAGCGTGCCGGGTCCGCCCGAGACGTTCACAGAGTTCAAGTCCAGGATGGCGAAGCTCAAACTTCCCAGGACCGGCTCCGTGATCGCGGTCGTCACGTTCACGGTGAAGGGGCCGACCGCGCCGATGAAGGTCACAACCCCGGGGGCGGGGTTTGCATCACAACTCAGATTTCCGTCGTCGCACTGGACCCACGTTGCCCCGCCGTCGGTCGACAGCCGGACAGACACCGCCGCCGCCACGAGGGGGACGGCGAGGACAAACAGTCCGGCCAGCAGGATCGCCAGCCGCCTTCGACCCGATACCCAACACGCGCCAAGCCCCTTCCTACCCATGACGCCTCCCCTTAGTAGACCTGCCTTCCTTATAGGCCGGACACAGGAGCCTGTCCCTCCTCCATCGGAAGGATTTTGGACGGATCGGATGGGGGGAAGGTTCTAGTTCTTTTTCCGGCTCAACTCCAGCAGGGTCTCCAGCTCCTCCCGGAAGGCCTCCCGACCTTTAGGGGTGGCCCGGATCCAGGTGCGGGGCCTTCGACCCACGTATCCCTTGTCCACCGCGATGTAGCCCGCTTCCTCCAGCACCCGGAGGTGGGCCGAGAGGTTTCCCGGAGTCAAGTCCAGCAGCTCCCGGAGCGCCTCGAACTCCAGGGCGCTTCCCTCCGGCAGGGAGGAGAGGGCCGCCATGATGCGCAGACGGGTCCCCTGGGCGAGCGCATCCCGGCCCATCTACCGCCACCCCCACCGAACCCCCGTGAGAAGCCCGCTCGCCAGCAGGGCAGCTGCCCATGCGAGGGCACCGATGGCTCCCAGGGAGGTGGGGGCCAGGAGGTAGCCCAATAGCACGGCAACCCCTGCTCCGGCCCCGACTGCGGCCGCCACCGGGAACCACCACATCCCGTACAGCACATAGCCCAGCGCGAACACCAGGTGAACCGCAAGCCCTCCTGCCGCCGACCAGCCCAGGCCGGTAAGGTACGGAAGACCCAGGGCCACGGCCGTTACCAGGCCCCAGTGAAGGGGGTGCCGCCACCAGAGGGGATCCTGTACCCGGGCCCGGGGCCCCAATACCGCTCCCAGGATCCCGCTCCCCACGGCCCCGAGGCCCACCAGGACCGGCCAGGCTACCCTCCTGACCTCCCATGCGCCCACGAGCTCGCTCAGTCCTCCTCCGAGGAGCACGAGTCCCCACAGGAGGAAGTAGGGGCCCCACAGACCAGCCACGGCCCACCGCCGGGCCCGGTCCACCACGTCCCGCACCTTCTGGACTTCCCGCTCCAGCCCTTCCTCGGCCACCATCTTGATCACCTCCCAAATAAATTTGTACTACAGAGTACTTTGCATGGTATTCGCCTGTTGTCAAGACCCTCCGGGGGTCAAAGAGCCGAACGGTTTAACGCCAGGTTCCCGATAACCCGCTCAGGGACTCCTCGAGCCTGCGCCAGCCCTCCGTGCGCAGGAGCTCCTCCAGTCGCCCGCCGGGCTCCACCCCGCCCAGGATCCCGCCGAACACGGGATCCCGCCAGAACGTACCCGTGTCGAACGACTGCTTGTACGCGCGGAACACCTCACCGGTGGCGGGGTCCCGTACGTAGGTCTGGTCGCTGAGAAGGTTGGTCCACGATCGGCTCATCCACGTGTTGAACTCCTGGCTTTGGCGGATCATCTCGAGCACCATGCGGGTCTGCTCGCGGCTGGCGGCCCGCGACCGCTCCGCCTCCCGCAGCGGCCACTCGGGGTTGGTCTGCACCCCCAGCAGCACCCCCAGGAACGTGCCCATGGCCTGCTCGAAGCCGCCCGTCTCCGCCTGGGCCACCGTGGCCCGCAGGTAAACCTCGCAGTTGAAGGACCTCGCGGCGAAGCTCTGCATCCGGTAGCCCAAACTCCGGGCGTCCGCCCAGGCCTTGCGTACCAACCCTCCGGAGGTCGCGGATACGACGAACCGGGTGGAGAGGTCGAAGAGCTGGGTGCCCCGCATCTGCGGCAGGGCTGTGGACTTGGGCCTCATGGCTTCTTCCACCTGCTCCAGGAGGCGGCCGACCCTGCTCCGTTCCACCAAGGCGGTGACCTCTTTCGGCGCCCACGCGGCGCCGGTCTCCATCCGCCACAGCTTGAGGAGGAACCGCGGAACCTGGTCCTCCCGGGTCAGGCAGAAGGCCCCGGGCTGCGCGGCGGTGTTGCCGTTTCAGGTGAGGCGGGTCTGGGCGTTGGCCCCGAACTGGGACTGAACGCCTCCGGAGTTCACGTACACCACGTCCTGACGCAGGACGCGGCGGCCGCGCGAGAGGAAGAGCGCGGGCCAGCGCAGGTTGGCCTGCGGCACAACCCCGCCTTGGAACGCATACCCCTCGGGGACCGGGACCTGCATCGCCACCATGCCCAGGAGCGGGTCATAGACCGGTTGTATGCGGTAAGCTACCCGCTCGTGTGGGGGCAGGAAGGTGAGGGAGCGCAGGGCCAGGAGCGCTGCCCGACGGGTAGCCCGGGACGCGTCCCGGGGGAGGTAGGCGCTGACCGCCAGCACCGCATTCTGGCCGGGCACCAGCAGGTGCGCCGCGTCGTAGGAGAAGGCCGCGAGGCGTTCCCGGGCCCGTGCAGAGAACAGGGCCGAGGTGTGCTCTCCTATGCCCTGGGCGAGCAGCAGGGGGTAGCTCAGCCCCTGGGCCACCAGCAGCAGGCCGCCCGGGACCTCCTTGAAGTACAGGCGGGCTGCGCCCCCGGACAGCCACGGGCCTCCGCCACGAAGGGAGCTACCACCTGCGCCGGCGCTGCCTTCGGGGCCCCGCGCACCAGCAGGAAGCCCTCGAAGTCGCTCAGCAGCAGCCCGTAAGGCTTGATCCGGACCCGCCACTCGTCCGGCATGGTAGCCGCGAACCCGTGCAGCCGGTCCGTGGCCCGCTCCGCGGCTGTCAGGGGAAGACCCCCAGGAGGAGCAGGCCCAGGAGCACGCCGACCATCCACCTGCCGCGTCCACGGATCCGGTCTCTCATCCCGCAGACCTCCGTTCGGATGTCAACGGTGGAAGGGTACGAGCTTTCTGTTCCGCTTTCCTGCGGATCCGCCTAGCGGACCGGGCTTTTGGAGGTCACGAGGGGGAGGGGCCGGTGGGGTCGCCCGAGCAGTACGTCCAGGGCGCGCTCCCCCTCGGTGAAGAGCAGATCCACGATGGAGAGGTCCGGCAGAAATCCCGCCTGCGGGAAGAGCTGGCGGTAAACGGGACAGCTCCAGTTCTGCCGCCACACCTGGATCCCCGCCTCCTCGAACAGTTCCGCCTCCAGGTGGTTCCCGGCCGCGTAGTCACCCGTGAGGTACACATCCGCCTTTAAGGCCCGGCAGATGGCCACGAGCCGCTCCGTGGCCCGGCCCGGAATTCCTAGCCGGGAGCTCTGCACGATCCGCGTCCGCACCCCCATCGCCTCGAAGAGGGCTGTCAGCAGGTGCAGGTTCAGGTCGCACAGACGCTCCCACTCCCGGACGTATACGGCCTCGAAGAGATCCGCGTACCGGCGGAAGGAAGGGGCCCGTCCGTAATGGGTACGGAGGGCGTTCCAGTGTTTTTTCCGCCAGTTCTCCCGGTTGCAGATGCGGACTTCCAGGATGGTCTTGCCGAAGGGGTCCTCCACGGGCACGGTGAGGTAGGTCCAGCCCTGCGCGGTCTTGATGCGGTTGCGGTTCTGCCAGCCGTTCTTGGTGTACTGGGCGTCGTCCAGCAGGACGAACACATCAGCTCGGGCTGCCTTATCCACGTAGCGCAGCCAGGGGAGGTAATGGGGCTGGTGGATGGCGACGATCATTCCCGCAATCCCACGGGCTGGGGCGGCGCGTGCTGGAGGAACCCGTTTTCCCGACACCACCCGATGGTCCGGCGCAGCCCTTCCTCCAGGTCCACCGTAGGCCGGTAGCCCAGCACCCTCCGGGCCCGGGTGAGGTCAGGTACGCGCCGGGGCGTGTCCTCGAACCGCTGGCCGTAGTAATCCTCGTAGGGCACGAACACGATGCGGGAAGAACTCCCGCTCAATGCCCGGACGCGCTCCGCGAGATCCAGGATCCGGATCTCCTCATCGTTCCCGAGGTTAAAGACCTGCCCCTCGGCCTCCGGGACCTCGGAGGCCAGGAGGATGCCGGTGACGAGATCGTCCACGTAGCAGAAGCACCGGGTCTGGGTTCCGTCCCCGTGCACGGTGAGGTCCTCGCCCCGGAGGGCCTGCCGGAGGAATCGGGCCACCACGGTACCGTAGCCGTTTTCGTGGATGCGGGGGCCGTACACGTTGAAGAACCGCAGGATGACCACAGGCAGGCCCTGCGCCGCATAGGCCCAGGCGAAGTGCTCGTCGATGGCCTTGGAACTGCTGTAGGACCACCGGCTCACGGTGGTGGGCCCCAGCACCCGGTCGTCCTCCTCCCGCAGCGGCACCTTGGTGGACTTCCCGTAGACCTCGCTGGAGCTCGCCAGCACCACCTTCTTCCAGTGCCGGAAGGCGGCCCGCAGCACGACCTCTGTTCCCTCCACGTTCACCCGGATGGCCCAGAGAGGGTTCTGGACGATGTGCCACACGCCTACCGCGGCCGCCAGGTGGAACACCACGTCGCAATCCTCCACGAGCCCGTCCACCACCTCCCCGTTCAGGATGGAGTCGTTCACGAACCGGAAACGGGGGTGGCCCAGGCGGTGGCGGATGTTCGCAATGCGGCCCGTGGAGAGGTTGTCGAGGACCACCACCTCGTCCCCCCGATCGAGCAGCCGATCCACCAGGTGTGATCCAATGAACCCAGCTCCTCCCGTGACGAGAACACGCATCCGCCCTCCTCGGCTGCGGCGTCTCAAAGGCCAGGATACAGGGCCCTCCAGGGAGTGCTTCATCCCCCGGATGCAGGAAGAAGCCGGATCGGATGGAGGATGCGCGGCTCCGTCGGGTGCGGTATCCTGGTCGGGCCATGGACGCCATCCCACACCTTGCGTTCGGCGCGGCCCTGGGCATGCGGATGCGCAACCCCCTCCTGGCCTTCGCGGTGGGCGTGGCGAGCCACGCGCTTCTCGACTTCCTCCCGCACGCCAATTACACAGGGTGGCGGCCCGTCTCCCCCGCCATGGTGGTGGACGTGGTGGTGGCCGTGGGGCTGAGCCTCCTCATCGCTCGCCTGAGTCCCTCCCCTCTCGGGGCCCTAATGGGTGCTGGGGGCGCTGGGTTCCCGGACGTGGAGCGAGTCCTGAGAGGACACGCGAAAGACCTCTTCCAACGGCCGCCCTTCTCCCTGCAGCAGAATGAAATCCCGCCGCCGTGGGGGCTCCTGACCCAAGTTGCGGTGGTGGGACTGGCGCTATGGCTCGCGTGGAGGGGGTGGCGGAAGGCAAGACACGTCCTTCCGACTTGACAGCCGCGTTCATGGCTATGAGATTAATAGACTGAGTTTAGCCTCGGTCCGGACCGAGGGAGGGGGATCTATGTTGGCCGCGGAAGGACTGCACAAACGGTTCGGAGGGGTGGCGGCCATCCGGGGGGTGAACTTGGAGGTCCGCGAGGGGGAGATCGTGGGGCTCGTGGGCCCGAACGGCGCGGGAAAAACCACCCTCTTCAACCTCCTCACGGGCATGCTTCCTCCGGACCGCGGGCGGGTCCGTTTCCGGGGAAGGGACCTGGTGGGTCCCCCATGGCAGCGGGCCCAGCTGGGCCTGGGGCGTACCTTTCAGGTTCCCCGCGTCTTTGCGCCCCTCACCTGCCTCGACCACATCCTCCTGGCCGTGGATGCCCGCAACGGGCCGGGATCCGCGGCGCGGGCCGGAAACCCGGATCCCCGGGAGCTTCTCTCCTTCGTGGGTTTGCGTGGTGCGGAGCACCTCCCCGCGGCGCATCTCAATCCCACGCACCGCAAGCTCCTGGAGCTCGCCACCGTACTCGCCACAGGGCCTTCCCTGCTCCTGCTGGACGAGCCCATGGCGGGGATGACGCCCGTGGAGGTCCAGCAGACCATGGAGCTCATCCGCCGGCTGCGGGAGGAACGCGGGATCACCGTGGTGTGGGTGGAGCACCTCATGCACGCGGTCACCCGGGTTGCGGACCGCGTGATCGTCCTGCACCAGGGCGAGGTCATCGCGGAGGGGCCTCCCGACCAGGTCATGCGGGATCCTAGAGTGGTGGACGTCTACCTGGGGGAGGGGGCGAGCGCATGACCGAGCCTCCCCTCCTCCGCGTGGAGCACCTGCGCGCGGGCTACGGGTTCCTGTGCGTGGTCTGGGACGTGAGCCTGGTGGTGCACCCCGGGGAGTGGGTGGTGGTGCTGGGCCCCAACGGGGCGGGCAAGACTACCCTTTTCCGGGCCCTCGCCGGGGTGCGGACGAACGGCCTCCGGGTCAGCGCCGGAAAGGTGCTGGTTCGGGATCGGCCCCTGGTGCCCCTGGACGCGTACTATCGGGTGCGGGCGGGCATCGCGTACGTCCCGGAGGGAAGGCACGTATTTCCCGGATTGACGGTGCAGGAGAACCTGGAGCTGGCGGGCGCGGTCTGCTTGGACCGCCGGGAGCGTCAGCGGGCCATGGAGGAGGTCTTCCATCTCCTGCCGGTGCTCGCGGAGCGGCGGCGACAGCTCGCGGGTACCCTCTCAGGCGGGGAGCAGCAGATGCTGGCCATCGGACGGGCTCTCATGCAGCGGCCTGCTCTGCTGATCCTGGACGAGCCCTCCCAGGGGCTTGCCCCCAAGGTGGTGCTGGCCCTGTACGAGTTCCTCGCCCGCCTCCAAGAGGGAGGGGTGACCCTGCTCATGGCGGAGCAGAACGTCCGAGAAACCCTTCGCCTAGCGAGCCGCGCCTACGTGCTGGACCACGGGCGTGTGGTGCGCGAGGGGTCACGCGAAGCGTTGATGGAGGACGAAGCTGTGCGCAGGGCATTTTTGGGCGTGTGAATGGATCTCGTGCTCCAAAAAACCAAAAAGGGGGGAGACGCATGGCGCACCGCATAGATCGAAGGCAGTTCCTCAAGGTGGCGGCAGGAGCCACGGCCACGGCCCTGCTGCCTCAGTCCTGGGCGAGGGCTCAGGCGAGACCCGTGCGGATCGGGTTCGCCATCTCGGAGACGGGGCCGTTGGGGGTCGGCGCGCGGCTCACCACGATTCCCAACTACTATCTGTGGCGAGACGAGGTGAACGCGCGCGGCGGACTATTGGTCCGGGGAGAGGGACGTCGCCCGGTCGAGTTCGTGAACTACGATGACCGCAGCGACGTCGGAACCTGTGTGCGGCTGTACGAGAGGCTCATCCGGGAGGACCGGGTGGACCTAGTGTTACCCCCGTACGGGACGGCCATCCACTTCGCAGTGGCCCCCGTGGTGAGCCGGCTCGGATACGTCCTCCTGGGTGTCACGGTGGGCTCCCTGAGGATCCGGGAACTAGGGGCGGAGAACTTCTTCGCCCTGCTGCCCCAGCCGGATTCCGTCACCATCAGCATCGTGCAGTTCCTGCGGGAAGTACGGGAGCGCCACGGCTGGAACCGGGTGGCCCTGCTGCACATCGCGGACCTGCATGGGGTAGAGCACCACAACGCCATCCTTCCTCTGCTGCGCCGCGAACGGTTCGAGATCGTGGAGGACCGCAGCTACCCGCTCGTGGTCACGGACCTCTCGGATGTGATCCGCGCGCTCCAGGCGCGTCGTCCGGAGATCGTGGTGGCCTTCAGCTATCCGGCGGACTCCCCTCTCCTCGTCCGGCAGTCCATTGCGCTTGGGTTCAGCCCGCCCGTTTTCATCCTGGGGGTAGGCGCCTTCTTCCGGGAGTTCGCCGAGCAGCTCGGGGGGAACGTGGAAGGGATTATCTGCCACCAGGCGGCATGGAGTCCGAAGCTGCGGTTCCCGGGCACCCGCGAGTACTACGAGGCCTTCCGGAGGAAGTTCGGACGGGATCCTGACTATGCGGGCAGTTCTCTTGTGTACCAGAGCCTGAAGATGCTAGAGCAGGCCGTGGCGGAGGTAGGGCTAGACCAGCGTCGCATCAAGGAGTACTTCGAGGGCCGGGAGTTCAACGGCCCGTGGGGACCGGTGAAGTTTGAGAGAGGAGTCAACCGGGCGGGGAGCTACGTGGGGAGGCCGAACCGGCTGGGCCAGTGGCAGAGAGGAGGGTACGAAGTGATCTGGCCCACGGAGTACGCCACCGCGCGACCCATTATCCCTAAGCCTGCCTGGAAGTGACCGGCATGGACATGCGCCTGTTTTTTCGCATGGACATGCGCCTGTTTTTGGAGATCGGAGCAGGGGGAATCCTGCTGGGAGGGCTGTACGCGCTCATCGCGGTAGGGCTCAACCTACAGTACGGGCTCATGCGGGTGCTGAACGTGGCCCATGGGGAGTTCGTGATGCTGGGTGCGTACGTGACGTATACCCTGTATACCTCCCTGGGGGTAGACCCTCTCCTCGGGTTGATCGTGCAGGTCCCTCTCTTCTTTCTCCTGGGCTGGGGCATCTACAGCGTGGTGTACCGGGGGATGCTGGAGCAGGGAGGGGGCCCCGTGCAGCTGGAGGCCAACTCCCTGCTCCTCTCCTTCGGTCTCCTCTTCCTCCTGGAGAACCTGGCGCTCCTCGTCTGGGGGCCGACCATCCGGGGCTACCAGTACCTGTACCACTCTGTCTCCGTGCTCGGAACGCTGTTCCCGGCCAACCGCTTGGTGGCTCTGGGGGTCGCGCTGCTGCTGACGGGTCTCCTCCTCGGCTTCCTCCACCGGACCGCCTTAGGGACCGCTCTGAGGGCCTTGATGCAGGATCCAGAGGGCGCGGAGGCGGTGGGGCTGCCGCTCGTTCGCCTCCACGGGCTCAGCTTCGGCCTAGGGTGTGCCCTGGCTGGGGTCACGGGATCCCTGGTGAGTATGCTGTTCTCCCTCTCCCCCATCATCGGGATGCCATATACCATTACAGCCCTGGTGGTCATCATCCTGGGTGGCCTGGGCAGCGTGGCGGGGAGCCTAGTGGGGGGACTGCTGCTGGGCGTTCTGGAATCCTTGGGAGCCTACGTGGTCGGTGCAGACCTGCGCACGGCCCTCACCTATGCTCTCCTGGTGGCTGTACTCCTCTTCCGGCCCTACGGGTTGTTCCAGACCAAGCCCCATTCCCCAGGGCAGAGCGCAGGAGGGTAACGTTGGCGGCGCGCGAAGGGGTCCGTCCCGCTTGGCTGGTCGCTCTCGGAAGTCTGGGGGTGCTGTTCTCGCTTCCCCTGTGGGCATCGAGTTACGTGGTGGGGCTGTTCCAGGTCATCTTTGGCCACGTAGCCCTCGCGAGCGCCTGGGCGCTCTTCAGTGGGCTCAGCGGGTACTTCTCCCTGGGGAGCGCGGCCTTCTTCGGCGTAGGGACGTATGCCGCCTTTCTGCTGACGCCCGTGGTGGGGTGGATCCCCTCCATCTTCCTGGGAACGGTGATGGGAGGGCTCGTGGCCCTGGCGGTGGGCGGGGTTTCCCTCCGGCTCAAGGGTCCCTATTTCGCCATCCTCACCTTCGGCCTCAGCGAGCTCATCCGGTACCTCGTCCTGGGCTACGAGATGCGGTTTTCCCGCACGGTGGGGCGGGTTCTCATCCTTCCCGTGGACGTGGGAGGTGTGTACCTCGCGGTTTTGACCGTGGCCGTCGCGGCGGTGGGGCTGAGCAAATGGCTGTACGGCAGCCGGTACGGTCGTCTGCTGGCTGCCATCGGGGCAGACGAGGGCCGCTTGGAGTCCCTGGGCTTTCGCACCACGGGACTCAAGGTGGCCATGTTCGCGGTGAGCGGGGGGATTTCCGCGGCGGTGGGGGCCGCCCTGGCACCCCGCTGGACCTACATTGATCCGCACATCGCCTTCAGTCCCCTCATCTCCTTCCAGACGGTCCTCATGGCCATGCTGGGCGGAACGACCCGGTGGTGGGGACCGCTGGTGGGTGCTCTGAGTCTCGGGTTGGTCAGCGAGTTCCTCTCCCTCCGGTTCCGGTATCTGTACCTCATCCTGCTGGGCCTACTGCTCATCGCCCTGGTCCGGTTCTGGCCTCGGGGCCTCGTGGAGGTGGAGGAGCGGATACGACAGTGGCGGACCCGCAGGCTCCCCGTGGAAGAGGAGCGGCGGGCCGAGCTGCGGCCCGGGTGGGGCGCAGAGCCGGATCCCTAGACCAGACCCTTTGCCCGGAGCAGGCGCTCGTACAGCATCTCCAGGCGGGCTATCATGGCTTTCACGCCATAGGCCTCCGCATCCTGCCGGGCGGCCTCGCCCATCCGGCGGGCTGTATCCGGATGGTGCAAGAGGTCACAGACGGCCCGGGCCAGGGCTTCGGGATCGCCGGGAGGGACCAGCACGCCGTTCCGGCCATCCCGCACCACGTCCACCAATCCGCTCGTGGCGCTCGCGACCACGGGCTTGCCCGCGGCCATGGCCTCCACCGCGGCCTTGCCCATCCCTTCGTTGAGGGAGGGCTGCACCGCCACCGCGAACAGCGGCACGATCTCCGCCACGTCCCGGCGCAGGCCCAAGAACCGCACGGCCCCTTCCACCCCCAGCTCCCGGGCCCGCCGCTCGAGCTGCGGCCGCAGCTCCCCATCCCCCACGAACACCACCACGGCGTCCGGGACCCGATTCCGGAGGTGGGGCACCGCCTCCAGGAGTACCTGCACCCCCTTTACGGGCACGAGCCGCGCCACACACCCCACGATCGGGGCCCAGTCCGGAAGTCCCAGCTCCCGCCGTTTGACCGTGGGATTTGGGAGAGGAGTCCGGAACCGCGCCAGATCCACCCCGCTGTGGATCACCTCGAACTGCTCCGGACGTCCCACCTTGAGCCTCAGGTGGTCTAAGCGCTCCGCTTCTGTCAGGCAGACGATGGCGTCCGTCCATCGGGCGAGGGCTGCTTCCACCTTTCGGAGGGCCCAGGAGCCGAGCGATCCGAGGTAGCCGTGGAAGGCGTGGCCATGAGGGGTATGCACCACCACGGGCATCCCCGCCCACCGGGCCGCGACCCGGCCGAGGAGGCCGGCCTTGGTGGTGTGGGTGTGCACGAGGTGATACCCTCCTCGCCGCATCAACCGGTACAGTTTCCGAAGGGCCACGGAATCCTTCAGGGCATGGGGCGGCCGCACCAGCTCGGGGATGCGCACGAACGTCACGTCCTCGGGCACTTCGGCCTCCAGGTCGCCCTCCGGGCCGAGGCTCGGGCCGCTTGCGAGGGTCACCTCGTAGCGGGTGCGGTCCAGATGGCGGACGGTGAGGAGGGTGTTCTCCTGGGCGCCGCCCACCACGAGGCGTGTGATCACGTGCAGTACCCGGATCCTCCGGCTCACGGCTTCGCCTCCAGAGCCCCGTACCACATCCGGCGCACCGCTTCCCCCCACGCGGCCTCCATCCGCTCCGCCCGGGCCCTTCCGGCTTCACCCATCCTGCGGCGGAGCTCCGGATCGCGCAAAAGCCGGCGGAGGGCTTCGGCCAGGGCCTCCGCATCCTGCGGATCCACGAGCAACCCCGTGACCCCCTCCTCCACGGCCTCGGCTACTCCACCGCTCCGACCTCCGATCACCGGCTTTCCACACGCCCCCGCCTCGAGGAACGTCGTGCCAAAGCCCTCGACCCCGTCCCGCACCTCTAGGGCACGGCTGGGCATGACGAACACGTCGCACGCGGCGTACAGCCCCGGCAGCTCCTCGTCCGGGACGTAGCCCGTGAAGACCACGCGGTCGCCCACGTGCAAGGCCTGCGCGAGTTCCCGAAGCCGGCGTTCCTCGGGTCCTGCCCCCGCGATGACGTACCGGACGGGCTCCTCCCGCAGTGCCGCGATGGCCCGGATCACGAGGTCGTGCCCCTTGCGCTCCACGAGCCGACCCACGGTAAGCACCACCCGGCAATCCCCGAGGCCGTACCGCTCCCGCACGGGACGCGGATCCAGGTCGGGCCGGAACCGGCGGGTGTCGGGAACAGGCGGGAGGATCTCCGCCCTCCGCGGTCGCATGCCCAGAGCGGCGTAGTGGTTCAGCGTGAAGCGGCTATTGGCGACCACGAGGCTGGCACCCGCCACCACCCGCTGCACCAGGCCCCGCACCGCCTGGCTGCGCATATAGGGCGCCATCTCCCCGCCGTGCAGGTACAGGACGTACGGGATGCGATACCACCGCCGGAGGATGAGGCCCACGATTCCCAGGTACAGGTGTCCGATGTGGAGGACGCGGATGTCGTCAGCGTGCACCAGGTGGCGGGTCGCCAGGAGCATGCGGGCGATCTGCAGGATCCTGGCCACGGGATGCGGGGAGATGGGTACCCGCACCCGTACGATGGGGTAGTGCTCGTGGAGGTCGAAGAGCACGTCGTCCGGGAGGCGAGGGGCCAGCACCATCACGCGGTCGGGTGGTACGCTTCGGCAGATGCGGGCATACATCCGGGCCTCGCCACCCACCATGGGCGGGAAGTCATTGGTGAGAAAGAGCCCCCGCGCCATCCCGCAGGAAGTACGCAACCTTTCCAGAGGGTAGCCGGCTGATCGTCGCCCTCTCGGCCTCCACCTGCCACCCGGGCCCCACCAGGTCTTTCAGGAATTCCCGTGCCCGGAGGAGATCCGCATCAGAACCTTCCGCCGCCTCCACGGCCAGCCGGGCCGGTGCCCGTTGTCGGATCCGAACCCGGCCTCGGAGATGCGACGGGAGAATCTCAAAGAGGCGGTCCAGTACGGGGTGCGCGAACCGGACTTCGCCGTCTGCCGCAAGGAGCTCCTGCGCGCGGCCCAGCACCCGCACGGCCGGGAGAGCCCGGCCGCAGGAACAGGGAGCATCCTCGATCTGCCCCACGTCGCCGATCTCATACCGGAGGAGGGGGAACCGGCGGTTGTGGAGGACGGTGACGAGCATCCGGCCGCCTTCGGGAAGCGCGGGATCCCGGAGCGCCTCGAGGTACGCGCTTTCCGCGGTGAGGTGCAGGGTCCCCTGAGGGCACTGGAAGGCCATACAGCCCACCTCCCCGCTTCCGTACTCCTGCGCCACAGGACACTGGAAGGCCTGCTCGATCTCCCGGCGCTGGAAGGCGTAGAGGGGTTCCCCGGTGAGGACCACCACTTTGAGGCCGGACGGAGCCTTCCCCTTTCCCTCCAGGATGGCCCGGGCGAGGGCGTGGGCCGCGGAGGGGAAGGCGTAGAGAAAGGCAGGCTCGTGGGCGCGGATGCGGTGCAGAAACGTTGGGATGTGTGTCTCAAACCGACCGTCCACCGGAAGCCGCAGCCAGTTCATCACCCAGTCCTTGGCCTGGATGACGAGGCCCCTCAGGCCGCGGGAGCCTGGTCCCAGCAGGATCACGCCCCGCTCCGTGAAGTCCGTTCCCCACCACTGCAGGCCCCGCCAGGTGCCTGCCATGTACCACGCATAGGCGGACCGATCCACAGGGATGGCGATGCCGCGTCCGCCCGATCCCCCCGAGCCACGCCCCAACCATGCCCGGCCCGTGCGGATCCGGGACGCGTGGGTGGCGAGCTCCGCCCGGGTGAGGGGAGGGATCCGGGCGTACTCCTCCCGGGAGAAGGAGGCGGGCAGGGAGGAGAGCCGCTCCCGGTAGAAGGGGCTTGCTTCGCGGGCATAGGCCACCAGCTCCCAAAGCCGCGCCTCCTGCTTTTCCCGCACCAGCCATCCCGGATACCACTGCTCCACCCACACCGTAAACCGCGCTCGATCCAGCTCTCGGCCGAGCGCGCCCTGGCCTGCGCGGCGGAGGATGTCGGCGAGGGAGGAGAGCCAGATCACAGGGAGTCTTCCCCCAGGGTGAGGGTTCCCCAGACGTATCCTGCGGCGTAGGTGAGGAGGGTTCCGAGATGGATCCAGCGGAGGGTCAGGAAGGAGAGGACCAGGTTCAGGGCGTACCGGAGGGCCCGGCGGGCAAGGGAGGTGCGTTCGGCCACAGGGGTGCCATGGGCGGTGGCCTGTTCGATCACGAACTCGGGGTAGAACTTCCGCACGTAGGCGGCGCCCAAGCCGTTGCGGAAGTACTGGCGGAGGATCCCGGAAAGGGTGGGAGGCAGCAGGTGGTGGATCCAGGCATTCGGGATGACCACCACCCTGTATCCCAGCCGACGGACCTCCCGCCGGAGGTACGGGTCAAGGCCCCGGGGGATCCACTCGTGCTCGCCTCCGACCCGGTAGAAGAGATCCCGGGGGATGGCAAGGCAGGGGTGCTCGGCCATGTCACTGTCCGTCACGCGGTCTACCAGCGGCGAGGACCGACGCGGCAGCTCCTGCATGGCCCGGCGCACCACCCACGGCGCGTCGGGGGGCGGCAGGTTGGAAACGCCCGCGATCCCCACGGTGGGGTCGGTCCGAAACACGTCCAAAAGACGCTCGAGGAGATCTGGGTTGCCCACGCGGGTGTCGTCGTCCATGGTCACCAAGATCTCGCCCCGGGCCAGGGCGGCTCCGGTGTTGATGGCCCTTCCCTGCCTCCGGTCGCCCTCCACCAGGATTACCTCGAACCGTTGCTCTGTCTGGTCTGCCAGCTGCCGCAGGAGCTGGTCGAGGAGACGGCTGCGGGTCCCATCCGCCACGGGGATGATGATGGAAAGGCGAGGATGCTTCCCCTCCCGGCCAAGCAGCACCCGCACCCGCGGAGGAGAACCCTCCTGGAGGTATCGCACGAAGGCCTTACGGCGCTGGAAAGCCTGCACGGCGAGATCGGGGGCGAGCTGGAGATCGGTCATGTGGGCCGGTAGACCACCCGGGTGATGGCGGGTTCGGTGGGCTTCCAGGTCCAGCTCCCGTGCATCCGGTAGTTCCACCCCACCGCCACTCCGATGCCCACGAGGTTGCTGAGTAGGTATGGCAACCCCACGGCGGTGAGCACCAGGTACAGGGCGTACTGGAGGGCGCTTCCCACCCCCGTCACGGCCCAGTACTGGAGGTAGCGGCGCAGCTTGGTCGCGAGATCCCGGGAGCGGCGGTCCCGCCAGGTGAAGGCATCGTTCCACAGGAAGTTCCAGGTGATGGCGGCGGCGATGGCCAGGGCTCCTGCAGGCCGATAGTGCACGCCGAGCCGCACCAGCCCCCACAGGGCTGCGGTGTTCACCCCGATACCGCTTGCCCCCACCAGCCCGAACCGCACGAACCGCAGGTCTTCCGGATTTGCAGGAAGAAGCCGTACCAGATGCCGCAGGTACTCAAGGTTCTGGCGCCAGCTGAGCTTGCTCTGGCCTGCGGCCCGGACTTCGAACCCGTAGGGAACCTCCGCCACCCGGCGGAAGCGCCCCCGCACCAGGATCTCCAACAGGATCTTGTAGCCCACGGGCTGTAGCTCGGCGCCCTCCACCACGGACCGGCGGAAGGCGAAAAAGCCCGACATGGGGTCAGACACGAGCCGGGCCCGCCGCAGCAACAGCCGCGCCAGCCCAGTGGCCGCGCGGCTTGCGAGCCGCCGGAGGGGGGAAAGGCCCCGGTACGAGCCACCGGGAAGGTAGCGGCTGGCGACCACCACCTCCGCCTCCGTCTCCTCTAAGGCCCGCAAGAGGTCCGGAATCCGTTCGGGCGGATGCTGCAGGTCCGCATCCAGCACGCACACCACGTCTCCCCGGGCTACCCTGATCCCTTCCACCACCGCCGTGGCCAGGCCCCGGCGCTCCGTCCGGTGCAGCAGCCGGATCCGCTCATCCGTGCGGGCCAGCTCCGCGATCACCGCGTCGGTGCCATCGGTGCTGTCGTCCACGAACACCAGCTCGTAGGGGATCCCGCGGAGAGCCCCGCGCACCCGCTCCACCAGAGCCCTCACCGCCTTCCGCTCGTTGTAGGTGGGGATGATGACCGAGAGCAACGCGCCTCACCTTCCTCCCACGGCCTGCAAGACCTTCCCGTACCAGGTCTCATAGTATGCCCGGTAGGCCCCGGATTTCACCGCCTCCCACCAGGCGCGGTTCTCCCGGTACCAGGCCACGGTGCGCTCCAGACCCTCCTCCAGCCCCACCCGGGGCTTCCAGTTGAGATAGGCCCGGGCGCGGTGCGTAGCCAGGGCGTAGCGGCGGTCGTGGGCGGGCCGGTCCCGGACATGCTGGAGCAGGCTTTCGGGCTTGCGGAGCAGCCGCAGGATGGTGCGGGCCACTTGGAGGTTCGGGACGGTGCAGCCGGAGGCGAAGTTCAGCACGGGCCGTGGGTCCGGATGGAGGAGTACTTGCAGCAGCCCCTCGCAGTGGTCCTCTACATACAGCCAGTCCCGCTCCTGCCGGCCATCCCCGTAGATGGGGATGGGACGGTCCTGGAGGGCATGGGTGATCACGAGAGGGATGAACTTCTCGGGGAACTGGTAGGGACCATAGTTGTTGGTGCACCGGGTGACGACCACCGGTACCCCATAGGTCTTCCGGTACGCGAGGCACAGGAGGTCCGCGGCCGCCTTGCTGGCCGCGTAGGGGCTGGTGGGGTTGGGAGGGCTGTCCTCGGAGAAGCGCACGCCGGGTGGGGCCGGTCCGTACACCTCGTCGGTGCTCACCTGGATGAAGCGTTGGATCCCGTGTCGGAGAGCCGCCTCCAGTAGGGTCTGCGTGCCCACCACGTTGGTGCGCACGAAGGGACGGCCGTCGAGGATGCTGCGGTCCACGTGGGTTTCCGCGGCGAAGTGCACCACCGCGTCTAGCCCTCTCCGGAAAAGCCCGTTCACCAGCCGCGCATCCGCCACGTCTCCCCGCACGAACCGGTGCCGGGGGTCTTGGGTCACGTCCTCCAGATTCGCGAGATTCCCCGCGTAGGTGAGCTTGTCGAGGTTGATCACCTCGACGTCGGGAAGGCGGTGCAGCAGCATCCGGACGAAGTGGCTCCCGATGAATCCCGCCCCGCCCGTCACCAGCACCCGCATGTTTCTCCTCCCTACAGCACGACCTCTGAGTCGTCGCTCACGAAAACCCGCAATCCCCTCGGCCCGTTCGGCGCCCGGCGGATCACCACGTGACGGCCCAGCACACTGTCCATCAGCCGCTCCACCCCCTCCAACCGGCAGCCCTCCAGCACCACGGAGTGCTCGATGCTCACCTCCCGCAGCACGCTCCGTGCCCCGATGGCCGTGTACGGCCCGATGTAGGAATCCGCAATACGGCAGTTCTCGCCGATCACCACCGGGCCCCGTACCACGCTGCGCTCGATCACCGTCCCTTCTTCCACCTCCACCCTGCCCGTGAGCACGGATGCCTCGTCCACCTTCCCCAGAATTCGCGTCCGCGCGTAGGCATCGAGCACCGTCCGGTTGGCCTCCAGTAGATCGTCCTTCTTCCCCGTATCCAGCCACCACCCATCCAGGATCACAGTCTCGACCCGACCCCCCGCATCGAGCAGGGCCTGGATGGCATCGGTGATCTCCAGCTCTCCCCTCCGGGAGGGCCGGATGCGGGCAATGGCCTCGTGGATGGTGGGCCGGAAGAGGTACACCCCCACCAGGGCCAGGTTGCTGGGAGGATCTTGAGGTTTCTCCACCAGGCGCTGCACGCTCCCGTCTCCATCGAGGACCGCTACCCCGAACCGTCGGGGATCCGGGACCTCCTTGAGAAGGATGAGGGCATCTGCGGCGCTCTGAGAGAACCGCGCCGCCAGCCGCGCGACCCCACCCTCGATGAGGTTGTCCCCGAGGAACATGAGGAAGGGAGCGTCTCGCAAGAACGGCCGGGCCGTCTGAACCGCGTGGGCGAGCCCCCCGGGGAACTCCTGCACGATGTAGGTGACCTCGATCCCCCACCGCTCGCCCGAGCCTACCGCGGCCCGTACCATCTCCCCGGTCTCCGGGGAGACGATGACGCCTACCTCCTCGACCCCCGCCTCCGCCACCTGCTCCAGGACGAAGTGCAGGACGGGCTTGTTGGCCACGGGCAGGAGCTGCTTGGCGCTGGTGTAGGTGAGGGGACGCAGCCGCGTGCCCCGGCCGCCGCTCAGCACAAGCCCCTTCATCCTCCCCCTCCTCCATCCCTCCATCTTGGGCCGCCGGACTGTTGCCTGTCCTGCTCCAAACGAACGAATCCATCCGATCGAATTACCGAGGTCCTCCCCCGCGCCGGCGAACAGGTCGGGGGATCCCGGCGTTGCGGGCTGCGGCCTCCGCGGTCGGGCTGGCGGGATGCGCGAGGTGATCCATCGCCGTACACCTCCACCCGGATTCCGGTCTCGAAGGTGGCCGAGGATACAGAGCGTCTCGCGGCTCGCACGTGCGCCTGGACCCGCCTGTAGGGATCCACAGCCTCGGGCTGTCGCTGGACGAGCCAGATGCGGCGACTCTGACGGAGCAGCCCTCGGACCAGTTCGAGGTCCTGCCGGCCGTAGTAGCGGACAACCCGCACGGGTTTTCGGTGTTGGGAGAAGTAGAAGTCAAAGGGCCGTGCCCAGTGCCCGCTCACCACCACGATGCCGTCTCCCGGAAGGACGCGCTGCGCCACGTAGGTCGCGACGGCGCGCCAGGGGCCCCACAGGGGTCTTGGGCCGAAGTAGACCCGGGGTAAGGAGGACAGGTTGAGGAGCAGGAGCGCCGCCAGCAAGCCAAGACCCAGGGGACGGGACCGTGCACGCGTGATGGCCACGGCGACGAGGGCGAGGTACCCGACGGACGCCAGAAGGAGCGTCCTGGGCAGGAGGACGTGGGTTCCGACGGAAATCTTGGGGAACCGGAGGCCTACCAGGGCCGCGACCGCGAGGACTCCGAGGCTTGAGGCGAAGAGCACGACCGCGGAAAGGGGGCGGTTGCGGAGGCTCCACGCCCCGTAAAGGGCCGCGGGGCAGAACACGAGCAGGACGGCTGCCTTCAGGACGGGCTGCCCTAGGGGCAGGAAGTCGCTGGTGAGGGCCACCAGCGCATAGGCGACCTGCTGGAGCGGGAGCAGGATTTCGCCATACGAATCCCCGGGCGCGGTCCGGCCTAGGGCCTGTAAAAGCACAGGAGCCCAGGGGGCGAAGCCCAAGAGGCCAGCGCCCGCCGATGCGGCCCAGGACCGGGCGGGCACAGGGCAGCGGGCGGCCCGGAGCGCTGCCACCGTCATGGCCTCCGCCGCCACCAGGAGGAAGGCGCCGTAGTGTGTATAGAAGGACAGGGCGAGGAACACCGCGTGCAGGGCCCAGTCCACCGCCCTTCCCGTGCGCAGACCCCGGGCGAAGGAGAGGAGCGCAAGGCTCCCCACCAGCAGCAGGAGGGCGTACATGCGCAGGTCCTGAGCGTGGTAGACGTGGAGGGGGGAGAGGGCCAGCAGGAGGGCTGTGACGAACGCCGCCCGCTCGTCCGCCAGCTCACGCCCCAGGGCGTAGACCACGGGAACCGCCAGGGAGCCGAACACCGCGTTGGGAAACCGCAGCCAGAACTCGTCCACTCCGGCTGCAGCTCGCCAGACATGCAGGAAGGCGTAGTACAGGGGCGGGTGGAAGTCGTCCCGGGCCACGAAGGCCACGAGGTCTGTAAGGGGCCGCGCGGCCACGAGGGCGCTGTAGGCCTCGTCCAGCCCGAGGTCCCAGGCTCCGAGCCGGAACAGGCGCAGTCCCGCCGCCAGCGCCACCAGCCCGAGGAGCCAGCGGGTGCTCCTCACGACGCCTCCTCCGGCTGCGGGGCCCTGGCGGAAGCGGCCACGCGCGCGGCAGCTTCCACGGCCCGCGCGATGCGTTCGTACACCGCCTGGTACTCGGGCTCGGCGGCACCGTAGGGGTCCCGGATCTCGGCTCCGTCTGCCAGCAGCCCCAGCAAGAACACCTTATGGGCCAGCCGCGGGTGCTCCTGCCGGATCCGCTCCGCCTCCGCGGCGTCGAAGGCGAACACCACGTCCGCCTCACGGACGAGCTCTGCGGTCAGCCGCGTGGCCCGGTGCGTGCGCAGGTCCACCCCGAAGCGAAGGGCCGCGGCTTCGGCCTCGGGCGGGGAGCAAGCCCCGGGTTGGGCCCGGGTGCCCGCGGACCGCACCTGTACCGAGGGCGGGAAAACCCGGGCCGCGTAGCGCTCCGCGAACGGGCTGCGGCAGATGTTGCCCCGGCAGACGAACAGCACCCGGGAGGCCCTGCGCAGCTCGCGGCGTGCGTGCCCGGCGACGACTCCGCGCACGGGCCTGAAACGCAAGAGCAGGCGTCGGAGCCGCGCTGAAGCCCGGACCGCGAAGGCGCGGACAATCACCGCCAGCTCCGCCCACCCGGGCCCGGCATCGTCGGCGCTGAAAGTGTCCACGCGTTCCCTGAGGCGCAGGAGGTTCTGGACTTCCGCAACCACCTGCCAGGGTGAGGGCGCGAAGGGGGGCAGGGAGCGAAGGGAGGCCACGTACTCGCGCAGCCAGACGAGGTCCAGGGTGAGGTTGCGGGCATAGAGGCCCACCCGATAGCCCTGCGGGAAGTCCCGCTCGCCGTGCACGAGCAGGCGGTAGAGGGCGTAGGGAAAGTCCGCGCTGCTTGCCACCGCCAGCGGCAGCGATCCCCAGAACCGCCCGTTGACCTCCAGGAACACCCACTGCCCGGTGCGGGGGTTGCGGCGGAACTCCACCATGGCCACCCCTGTGTAGCGCAGGGCGCCCAGGAGTTTCCTCGTGGCTTCCAGGAGCTCGGGGTCGAGGGGGACGCTCCGGCGGTAGGAGCTCCCGCCGCCTCGGAGCGGCTCGTGCACCCGCTCGTGCTGGAACACCAGGAGCAGCTCGCCTCGTTCCGCCAGGGCCTCCACGCCCACGCCCACACCGGGGAAGAACTCCTGTACGAGCACCGGCTCCGCCAGCCCCCCCTGCGCGGCGGAGGTCTTGAGGGCAGCGAGGTCGGGGAACGTCCGCACGCTGCGGCGGTGGGTGAGGTCCGGGTAGGCGAAGGTGGTGCGGGGCTTCAAGACCACAGGAGCCGCCAGGTCCAGGTTGTCGAGGTCTTCCGGGCGCACCACCACCTGGCTTCTGGGAACCGGGATACCCAAGGACCGCGCGAGCTCGTAGCTTCGGATTTTGTCGAAGGCCACGGCGCACGCCTCTTCCTCGGGAACTGCGAGCCGCACGACGGCTTCGAACTCCGGACGGTGCGCACGCAGGGGCAGGAGGGTAGGGTCCTCGCAGGGAATCAGCAGGTCGAACCGTTCCCGCTCGACCAGCCGCGAAAGACCTTCCTTCCAGGCGAGGTCGTCCGGGGAGAACGGCGGGAGTTCGTGCACCGCCCGCAGGTAGCGGGAGCGGCGGGCGGGGGAGTCCGGGCTACACCACGCCGCGTGCACCTCGAGGCCCCGGCGGCCCAGGGACCGGACCACCGCGAGGAAGGCCCGGGTGTCACTGCCGAGCACGAGCACCTTGCCGCTCATGGAGCTCCTTCCTGCACCGCGGACGGCGCGGCCGTCCGGTACCGCTCGTAGAACTCCGAGAGGGTGGCGGGCGTGCACGTACGCGAAGCCAGCTCAAACAACGCCTCCAGGTCCCCGTACAACCGCTTGATGTGGTCACGGGTGGGAAACAGGGGGCTTCCGCCCGGCATGAGTTCCGAGGAGTGGACCATGAACTCCAGGTGCACGCGACGTTCCGTCGCCGCCCGGCGCACGATGCGGAGCATGTGGGCGCGGTTGCGGCGGTCCGGCCGCAGCCAGTGCACAGGCGGCAGAAACCGGTTCAGCGCCCGATGCAGGAGGGGAACAGAATCTGCCAGCTGCAGCCACACCCCCAGGGAAGGGAGGCCGGAGGGGACCACGGTCATCGGCACCTCCAGCAGCGGCGAACTTCCGGGTCGGGAGATGTCCTCGAGGTCCACGAAGTAGGGGTCCTCGGGGAAGCCGCGGTAGTCCGGGCCTCCGGCTCCGTGGGGAGCCCCTCGGTGGCCCCGCCACGACAGGTGCGGGGTCACGGAGCAGTCCACGAGGTAGCCGTGCTGGACCAGCAGCCGTGCGTAGGTTTCGTTCAAGCCCCACCGGCCGGCCCGGTGGCTGCGCATGGGTACCCCGAAGGTGTCCCCCAGGAGTTCCGTGAGCACCCGCAGCTTCTGGGCCATCACGGGCTCCGGGTACTCCATGAGGTACGGCTGGAAATGCAGGTCGTCGGACGTGAGAGGGACGAGGGGTGGGTTGTTCCAGGCGTGCGGGTGGGCTCCGATCTCTCCCGCACGCCGGCGAAGGAGGTCCTGCCCGAACTCCCGGAAGGCAGGCGAGCGGGCCATCTCGTACGTCACCAGGTAAGTCGGCCGCAGCCCGTGCCGCTCGCACAGCTGTTGGAAGCGGGGCAGGAACTCCGCGTTCCGGGTCGTGATCTCCCGGGGCCGCGCCCACAGGTTGTCTCCTTCCGTGTCCACGGTGACCAGGAAGAAGGGCTTCATGCCGCCTCCCCCCGCGGGATCCCCGCGAGGGCCTCCCAGAGCTCCAAAAACCGGTCGGCAACACGGGAGATGGCGTACTCCGCGGCTTTCCGGACGTTCCGGGCGCGGAAGGCCTCGCGCAGCTCCGGGTCGGAGAGGAGGCGGACCACGCGGTCCGCCAGCGCCGTCTCGTCCCCAGGGGGTACCAGAAACCCGTTGACGCCGTCTTCCACCACGTAAGGAATGCCCATGACGCGGCTCGCGACCACCGGCAGCCCGCAGCTCATGGCCTCCACCAGCACGATCCCGAACGACTCCACGAGGCTCGGAAGCACGAGGACATCGCTGGCCCGCATGAAGGTGATCACCTGCTCGTGGGGCTGAAGTCCCGCGAACACCACCTGTCCCGCCGTCCCCAACTCCCGCGCAAGGCGCTGCAGCGCATCCCGCTCGTCACCGTCGCCGACCAGGACAAGGAGGGCGCTCGGACAGGACTCCAGGATCTGTGGGAAGGCCCGCACGAGGTGCCCGACGCCCTTGATCCGGAGCAGCCGGCCCACGTACAGCACCACGGGGCGTTCCTCCGGGAGTCCCAGGGACCTGCGGGCCTCCGCGCGACCGAGGCGGTGGGTGTCGTGCGGGCGGAGGCCGTGGGGGATGACCGCCACGGGCCGGTCCGCGATCTGCAACGCACGCCGTCTCAGATCCTCCGTGACGGCAGCCACCCCGTGGCTGTGCCGCAGGGCCCACCGGATGTAGGTGCGTCGGGCCCAGGCGCTGGCCTGGTACAGGTCCAGGCCCTGGACGTAGGTGACGGACGGAATGCGGAGCGCGCGGCCCACGAAGGCCGCGAGGGCCCCGCAGGAGAGGGACTGGCCCTGGACGATGTGCGGCCGCACACGCCGCGCCACCCGCAGGATCATGGCCGCCCGCTGGGCCATGCGGGTGGCGGGGACGGGTAAGGGGCGCAGGCGGACCACCTGCACCCCGGCCACCGTCTCGCGGGCGGGCGCGGCCGCCCTGGTGTTCACCACCACGGTGACGCCCACGCCTCGCGAGGCGAGCTCCTCGGCCAAAAATGAAGTCGCCATGGCCGTCCCCGCGGTCTTCTCGGGGGGGTACTCGTTGGTCACCACCAACACATTCACGGCTCAGCTCCGCGGCAACGGGAGGGCTTCCCAGGAACCGCCCAGCAGGCACCTCACGGATTCCGCAAGCCACGTCCTGAGCCGGAGGTCGCCCGGGACGGGCTGCAGGAGGTCCTGCAGGGTGTAGTAGACGAGCCGGAACCCCAGTCCCACCAGGGCGACGGCGACGTAGGCGGGGAGCCACCGCCGCCCCACGTGCTTTGCGAACAGGTACCGGCGGCTCTGCAGCGAGATGAGGGACGCCCGCTTCGTGCGCCGGGCGTTCACCCCGTAGGCGGCCACCACCCGGACCTGGGGGGCGTACAGGATTTTCCACCCCTTCTGCCGGAACCGCCAGCACCAGTCGAAGTCCTCGCCGTAGAAGAAGATGTGCTCGTCCAGCAGCCCTACCTCCTCCACGGCCGCGCGGCGCACCAGCATCACCCCGCCTCCGACGAAGGGGATCTCCGCGAGGGTCTGCTTCTCGTGGGGCGCGCGTTCGCCCCAGCGCAGGGTGCGCTTGACCCACCGGGCCAGCTGCTGCAGCGACCACTCCGCCACGAGGAAGTGCCAGAAGCCGAGGGTCGAGGGCCCTGGCACGTGGTACGTGTAGAGGGGCTCCCCCCGGTCGTCCACCTTCATGGGGGCCACCACCGCCGCCCGCGGGTTGGCGCGGGCCACGCGGAGCAGTTCCTCGATCTGGCGCGGCGTGATGACCACGTCGTCGTCCGCCACCAACACGAACTCTCCACGGGTCAGGCGGATGCCCGCGTTCTTGCCTCGGGCGATTCCCAAGTTTCGGCCGGTCTCCACGAGCCGGACCTCCGGGAACTCCGCGCGCACCATCTCGGCGCTCCCGTCGGTGGAGCCGTTGTCCACCACCACCACCTCCAGGCGCAGGGGAGACGGCTGGCGGAGGGCCGACAGCCCCACCCGCAGCCGGTCGCGCCTGTTCCAGTTGAGGATGACCACGGAGCAGTCGGGGGGTATGGCTACGGGCAGACCCGTGCGGAGATGGGCCGTCCGGATCATGCGAGGATCCCCTCCTTCCGCACCGCGAAGGTCAGAAGGCGTCGGTAGAGATTTCGGCGCTCTCGGATCCGCGGGCCGGGGCGCAGGCGGTGTGCGAGTTCCCACAGCACGGCCCGCGGAAACGCGGCCAGCATCAGCAGCAGCCGGAACGCCATGACGCCCCACCGCCCGTGGTGCTTGCGCACGTAGCGCTCCTGGGCCTCCGGCCCGCCTGCAAACCGGGGGTCCGGCGCTCCTTGCCGACTTCCTCTCCCGTGGTGCACCACCTCCGCCCGGGAAAGCGACAGGAAGCGCAGGCCGGCCCGGGCGGCCCGAAAGCACCAGTCCGTGTCGGCGCCGTAGAAGAAGTCGGGGTCCAGCAAACCCACCCGCTCGAAGGCGCGGCGCGGGACCATCATGGCCGCGGAGCTCACCCACTCCACCTCCCGATCCGTGCGGTGGTCCCAGCGGCGGTAGTCGTCCACGAGGCCCAACCGGCCGAGGCCGAGGGCGTGAATGAGCAGGGCCTTGAGCGGAAACCGCCAGCACGACTGCTGGAGGGAACCGTCTGGGTTGAGGAGCTTCGGGGCCACGGCGCCCAGGTCCGGCCGCGCGTCCAGCTTCGCGCACATCTCCCGCAAAGCACCGGGCCGCACCACGGTGTCCGAGTTCAGCAGCAGGATGTGGCGGCCCCGGCTGCGCCAGATGCCCAGGTTGTTGCCCGCGGAGTACCCGAGGTTCTCCTCGCTGCGGAGGAGCACCACCTCGGGGAAGTGCTGCGCCACCATCTCCGGGCTGCCGTCGGTGGAGGCGTTGTCCACCACGATCACCTCCACCGCAAGGCCGCTTTGCCGGGCGTCCTCCCGCACGGACCGCAAGCACTCCTGCAGCAGCTGGCGGGTGTTGTGGTTCACGATGACCACGGAGATGTCCACGCTACACACGGCACGCCCTCCGGCATTGCGCATAGATGTCGAGGAGTTCCTCCGCGTGGTCCGCCATGGACCGGGGCGGGCGGGTCTGGGCGGAGAGCCGGCTCACGAGCTCCGGATCCTCCACCACCCGCAGGATCAGCCGGCGCAGGGCCTCCCCATCGCCCGGCGGGAACAGGAGACCGTTGTGCTCGTGGGCGACCCACTCCGGAAGAGCTCCCGCGGCCGAGGCGATCACGGGGATCCCCGCCGCCTGCGGCTCCAGGGCCGTGAGGCCCACGGTCTCCTGGAAGAGGGTGGGGACGACGGCCACGTCGATCTCCTCCAGCACCCGGGGGAGGTCCTCCCGGCGGTAGGGCCCGCGGAACTCCAGGGGACGATTCCCTGCGAGCCGCTGGAGCTCCGCCCGCAGCGCGGGACCGCCGGGCCCGAAAAACAGGAACCGGGCAGAGTCCGCGGGAACCCCCCCGGCGGCCTGCGCGAGGAGGTGGGCGCCTTTGAGGGGCGAGAGGCGACCCAGGTAGCCGAACCGCACAGGGTGCCTGGCGGTCCGCACCCGCCAGCGGACCTGGTCGGTCAGGGCCAGGCCCAGGGGCAACACCGTGATGCGGTCCTGGGGGATCCCGTGGCGCGCGTAGGCTTCCCGTACGAAGTGGGAGACCGCGAGCAGCCGGTCCGCGGCCAGGAGGTCTTGCAGCAAGCGCCTCGCGCGCTCCCCGTGGGCCCGGGCTTCTTGCAGCCGGGGGACGCGGTGGGAGCGGGCCTGCCCCTCCTGCGGACTGCGCGCCCGTGCCCGCAGGTAGAGTTCCGCTCCTCCTTCGACCGCCCTGCGCACGGTCCCTCGGGGGAGGGCGGCAATGAGCCTCCGGTACGCCCTGCGCCGCAGGCTGTCTTTCCCGGCGCAGAACCGGGCGCAGTTCACCCCTCCCTCAGGCCCCGTGCAGGCCGTGCCGTCGGGCCGGACGAGCGAGACCCGGGCGCACAGGGGCCAGAAGTCGTGCAAGGTGAGGACCACGGGAAACCCGAGGCGCTTGGCCACCTGTACCACGGAGCCCGTGAAGCCCATCAACGTGTGGACGTGCACCACGTCCGGGCGCACGTCCCGCAGGAACCCAGCCAACAGGCGCTCCAGGCCGGAGTGGCCGCAGTCCTGGAGCGGGCGCTCCGGGGAGAGGGCAGGTGGAGCCGGAGAGTTCACCACGGCGGCGAACCGGACTCCGCCCTCCGTCCACTGCCGCAGCTTCAGGCCCGGCGTCCAACCCCGTTCGCAGCTGTACAGGTGTACGACCTCGATGCCACGGCCTGCCAGCTCCTGCAGAAGGTCGCGGCAGTACGCCGCCACCCCGCTGCGATTGCGGAAGGGGTGGTCGTAAGTCAAAAACAGCACCCTCATGGCCCCTCGAAGAACAGCTCGTACGGCTGCAGAAACCCTCGGAGGAAGGCCGACCCCCACCCGGACGAATCGAACTCCGCCACCTGCGACCGGTAGGCTCCGAGGGCGCGGCGTTTCAGCTCCAACACCCCGCTCACGTCCGCCCGCACCACGCGCCCCGCGTCCCGGAGGTGGCTCAGGGCCACCACACGGGCGCGCCCGCGCAGCCGCCGCCACATCCACGGGCCGAACCACACGGGGTACTCGTACAGGCGCATGCCCGGGCGCAGGCAGGCGCGCGCCAGCCGGTAGGCGGCCAGGTGGTCAGGGTGGTACTCGCGCCGGTACGGCGCAAACAGCTGGCGGACGCCCAGCTCCCGCACGAGGGCCGCAACCCGCTCTGTCGCTGCGACCAGGAACTCCGACAGCCGCCCGTCGGGGAACCGCAGGAAGAACTGGTGATGGGGGGATACCCCCAGCACCGCGGCTGCCTCCCGGGCCTCACCCTCCCGCAGGGCCGCGGCGGTCGAGGGGTCTGCCCGGACGCCCCGGCACCCGTCGGTCAGGTACGCGACCCACACAGGAAAGCCCCGGCGGACCTTGCGGGCGATGAGCCCGCCGCAGCCCAGGACCTCGTCGTCGGGGTGCGGCGCCAGCACCAGCGTGGAGCCCGCCTCCAGCTCCGCGGTGCGGTCCTGCGCAAAACACAGGAGCAGCCGGTGCATCACAGCCCGCCTGCCTCCCGGATCCTCCCCACCAGGTAGCCCAGGGTCTTCCACGCCGCCAGCTCGTGCCGCAGGGCCTGCTGCGGCTGTTGTGTCGCGTACAGGGCCGCCGCCTTCAACACGTCCTTGACCGCCGCGGACACCACCCCCCGTCGCTGCGAGAAGACCGCCTCCGTACGGCCCTGCCAGTAGGCGCGTCGGCGGAAGAAGGCTCGGGTGAGCCGCTCCGGAGTCACCAGGTGCGCCACGCAGGCCCCGCCGCAGTAGTACACCTCTCCCCCCGCCCGCTGGATGCGCCGGCACAGCTCGAGGTCTTCGCCGCTCAAAAGCCGGTTGCCGAACCGCCCCAGTCGCCCGCTGAACCCGCCCACCCGTTCCAGAGCCTCCCGCCGGACGGAGAGGTTGGCGCTGATGAGGCCCCGGGGGTACTCGATCCGCAGAAGCCCGTCCCCCAGGTCCTGCTCGCTGAGGTAGCTGGCCACGAGCCCGTCGAGGGGAGAAAGCCACGCCGGAAGCGGACCCGAGAACCTGAGGGTGACCCTTCCCCCCACGGCCCAGGCATCGGGAACTTGAGCGTAGGCGCCTGCGAGGGCCATGAGCCAGTCGGGCTGCGCCACCACGTCGTCGTCCAGGAATGCCACGATGCCGCCCCGGGCCGCCGCGGCCCCCGCGTTGCGGGCCGCGCTGGAGCCCTGCACCGGCTCCAGCACATACCGCACCGGCACGGGGGCTCCCCGCTCCAGCTCCTCCACCACCTCCCGGGTTCGGTCGGCGGAGTTGTTGTCCACCACGATCACCTCGTACGGGATCTCCGCCTGCTGGGCGAGCACGCTCCGGAGGGTGAGGCGGAGGGTATTTGCCCGGTTGTAGGTAGGGATGACCACGGAGAACATCACCTACCTCCGCGCAGCAGCTGCCGCAGCACGAGGGGACGGAGCCAACGACGCCGGCGGGACGGCCGGATCGCCTCGGGCCTGTGGAACCCGATGCCGAGAGGCACCATCGGGAGCAGGTTGCCCCGGCGCACAACCCGATAGAGCCGCTCCACCACTTCAATCCGCTCCCTCAGGACCTCCGTGTAGGCGGGGCTGGTGATCAGACGGTCGAAACGAGATCCGAACAGGAGGCGGTGGGCGCGGCCGAGGGGCCCCTGGGAGCGGGCATAGGTGGAGAACTGGGCTAGGTAGAAGGCGGGGTAGACGTCCACCCGGGGATCTACTCCCACGTGGCGCCACCACAGACCCGCGAGGGACGTGGAGGCGGCGAAGTTCCCGTGGCGGGGGGGATACTCGAAGAGGTAGTACCGACCGTCCGCCCACGGCACGCACTCCCGTACGGGCTCGGGGGCCACCACCCCGCTCTGCATCAGGAATTCCGCCAGGCTCCAATCTGCCTCCCGCAGCCTCCGCACCAGCGCCGTGGTGGCTTCCTTTGCCCCCTGGAAATCCGCGACCCCCTCACACGCCCGGTTCCGTAGCCGCTGCACCATTTCCTCGGCCTCCTCGTGCACCGGTTCTCCAAGAAGGTCCGCGGCCAACCGCAGGGAGTGGACGCAGGAGGTGAGAAGCAACAAAAGACCCCGCAATCCTACGTCCCCTCCCTCCAGGGACCGCAGGACGGAACGGACGGAAAACGTGAAGTCCACGTACTCCGCGAGGACGAGCCACGGGACCAGCTCAGAGGGGGGTGGTGGGATGGGGAGGGGTGCACCCCATACCTGCTCCAGACTGTAGAGGCTATGCACCCACCGCACCCGGGACACCTCGCCCTCGGGTACCACCAGGGGCTGGTGGGCAAACAGGTACTGGGCCAGCGCCCATCCCTGGGTGGCCGCCCGGATCCCCTCCAGGGTCCATGCGTCGGCGTCGTCTGCCACCACCACGAGCACGTCCAGATCCGAGATCCCGGGGTGCTGAAGGCTGCCGAACCGGAGCACGGCCCGCACGTGGGGCAGTCGCGACACGTATCCCACGAACCGGTCCAGGACCCGGACGTACTCCGCATGGGTGAGGAGCTGCACGTCCCGGTAGACCCGCACCTATCCCTCCAGGCGCTGCAGGGCCCGCGCGGCGAACCGCCGCACCTCTGCGTAGAAGCCCGTGAGGGCCAGGTATCGGTTTAGCTTGGGCGGGATCGGTGGTGCGTGCCTGGCGACGAGGCGCCGGTACAGGACGGGGTTCCGCAGGTACCCCAGACCCACCGCACGCAGGAGGTGCTCCCGCAGGCCCGGCCGGTAGGACCACCGCGCCCGCAGCTCCGTGGCGATCTCCACCGCCCGCCACGCTCCGTCGAAGTGGGGCCGAGCCCGCTCGAACGCGAACTTCTTGTAGCAGGGCTCGCCCAACGCTCCCAGGTACAGGGCCGGCAGCAGCATCACCCGGGCCAACAGGTCCTTCAGCTCCCACATGTTGCGGGGTGGAGGGCCGGGCCGCGCCAGGCGCCTTGCCATCTCCTCAGCCTGCCACCTACGGGCCTCCGTTCCATCCTCGCCCCTGATCCGGAACTCGGAGGGGCCTACCACCGCGGTGGTGTACGGCAAAACCGCGCTTGGCAGATGAGCGGGCGGGTAGCGGTGGAGGTCGAGCTCGGTGAGGACGAAGTGGCCGTGGTGCTGCAGGGGGTCGTGCTCGTACAGAAAGCGCGTGGCCTCCACACAGCGCCGCGCGCACTCCGCAAGCCGCTCCGGATCCAGCAGCGTTTCCCGCCGCACCACGAGGAGGTCATCCAGGTCCGAGTAAGGGGTGTAGTCCAGGGTGGAGAGGCTTCCGTGCAGGTAAAACCCAAGCAGGTGAGGAGCGAGCTCTTCTCGCACGTACTCCCCAAGCTGCACCACCGCCGCAAGTCCCCGCTCCCGGTACGTCGCAGGATCGAATGCCCGCAGCACCCGCACCTTCCGGTCCGGCTCTGCACCGTCCCGGAGGTGCCGGTCGAGCTCCCGGTACAGCGCCGCGAGCAGCTCCGCCGCCCGCGCGAAGGGCAAAAACCGCACAGACGCCCCTTCCTCCGCGAGCTCCCGAACCCGGCCGGGCAGCGCTCCCTGGAGTTGGCGGAGGGCTGCCACCGGCTGCTGGAGTACATCCCAGGCCACCCGGGTGGCCCGGAGGTCCACGGGCCGCGCCAGCTCCCTCCGGCGGCTTGAGGGCACGACGAACTCACCGTTGAGGAAGGCGTGCAGGGCGCCCAGCAGGGCCTGCTGGAACCGGTCTAAGGCCGCGGGACCCTGTTCGTGCGCGGCCGTGGTCGCCGCAGGGGCTTTGGGTTCCGGTGCGGCCTGCCAGGACCACGTGTGCGGGAGCACGAACCGGCCCGCGAACAGGGCCCGGTTGGTGTCCACCACGAACCGGCGGATCCCCCACCGCCAGTCGTAGGGGGCCGTGAGGGTCTCGTCCCAGATCCCCACATTCACCTCGTACAGGCCCGGCCCAAGCCCCAGCTGCGGCACCACCACATCTACCCACCCGCGACCCTCCATGGCGGGGATACTGAACCCCTCGTTTTTCGTGTCCATGCCCGTGTACACCGTCCAGTCGCTGCTGTTGAAGCTCACGGAGACCTGTGGGCGCTCCACGCGCTCCCGCGCCTCGTACTCCACCCGGACCACCAGGTCCTCGCCCATCCGGAACGCGGACCGCTCCTGTCCGGAACGGTCCATCAGGCGCACCGCGGTGATCTGCACCGGGTGGTCCCTGTGTGGCGCCGGCACTCCGGGACGCAGGGCGGCGTCCGGACTCGAGGCGCCTGCTTCGTCCAGGTAGCGGTAGTAGGCGGCGATGACCTCCGGGGTCGGGCCCTGGGCCGCGATCCGGCCCCCGACCAGGAGGAGGGCGTCCGGGCAGATGCGCTGGACGTTCGCGAGCTGGTGGCTCACCAGCAGGATGGTGACGCCCTGGTCCCGCAGCTCCCGGATGCGGCGCAGGCACTTGCTCTGGAACGCCGCATCTCCCACGGCCAGCACCTCGTCCACCAGCAGCACGTCCACGTCCATGTGGGCGGCCACGGCAAATCCCAGCCGTACCTGCATCCCGGAGGAGTAGTGCTTGACGGGCGTGTCCACGAAGGGCCCGATCTCCGCGAACGCCACGATCTCGTCAAACCGGCGGCGGATCTCCCGGGCCCGGAGGCCCAGGATGGACCCGTACACGAAGACGTTCTCCCGGCCCGTGAGCTCCGGGTGGATGCCGGCGCCCACCTCGATGAGGGCGCCCACCCGGCCCCGGATCCGGATGACCCCCTCGGTGGGGTGGGTGATGCGGGCGATGAGCTTCAGGGTGGTGCTCTTGCCGCTCCCGTTGGGGCCGATGATCCCCAGGGCCCCCCCTCGGGGGACCTCGAAGCTCACGTCCCGCAGGGCCCAGAACTCCTCGCGCCTGCGCGCCCACGACCAGGGGGTGAGCAGCGCCGTGAGGTCGTCCCGGAGGGACCGGTACCGGGCCGACCCTTTCCGGTAGCTCTTGGAAACCCGTTCGAAGCGCACCGCGTAGCTCACCCGCGACCCCCTAGATCACGTCCGCGAAGTTGCGCTCCACGTAGTGGAAGTACCGGTAGCCTCCGACGAGGGCGACCAGGGCCGTGGCGGCTGCGGCGGCCACCAACAGCCCATCGGGGGCCGAGGCCCGCAGCACCGCGGCCCGCCACCCCTCGACGACGGCAGCCATGGGATTCAGGAGCGCGTACCACACGCGGTAGCGTTCCGGCACCATGGCCATGGACCAAACCACGGGCGTGGCGTACAGCCACACCTGCAGGGCGATGGGCAGGACGTAGCGCACGTCCCGGTAGTAGGCGTTGAAGGCACCCAACAGCAGCGACAGCCCCACCATGAAGGTCAGTTGGAGCACGAGGAGGGGGACCAGGTAGAGGGCGTGCCAGCTCACGGACACCCCGTAGAAGGCGAGCAGCAGCCCGAACACCCCCGCGGAGACGAGGAAGTCCACGGCACTGGTGACCATGCTCGCCAGGGGCAGCACCGCCCGGGGGAAGTACACCTTCTTGATGAGGGCGCCGCCGGCGGCCACGCTGGTGATGGCCGAGGAGACCGCGGAGGAGAAGAAGTTCCATGGCAGCAGGGCCGTGTAGGAGAAGACGGGATAGGGGACTCCCTCACTCGGGAGCCGTGCGAACCGGCCAAACACCACGGTGAAGATGAACATCATGAAAAGCGGCTGGATGGCGGCCCACGCCACCCCCAGCAGGGACTGCTTGTAGCGCACCCGTACTTCCCGCATCCCGAGGGCCCACAGCAACTCCCGGTGCGCCACCAGCTCCCGCAGGCCCGCTAGCAACCCTGGCGGTGGATCCTCCGCCCGGATCACCACTTCCGGTAGGGGACGGGTGCCGATCATGCGCTCCTCCGGAGCTCCGCGTGGCGGCGCATGGCCTCCTCATAGATCTCGAGCGTCCGCTGCGCCACGCGGTGCGGAGTGTACTCCCGCACCACCCGGTCCCGGGCCGCCTGCCCCATGTCGGCACGGCGGCCGGGGTCGAGAAGGAGCGCGGCCACCGACTCCGCGAGTCGCTCGGGATCCCCGGGCGGGACGAGGAGCCCCTCCTGCCCGTGGGTGACGATCTCCGGGATTCCGCCGGCGGCACTGGCCACCACGGGAACCCCGCAGCTCAGGGCCTCCAGCACCGTGTTGGGGAAGTTGTCCCAGTAGGTGGGCAGCACCACCACGTGGGCGCGCCGGTATAGGTCCACAAGCTCAGCCCGCGGGACTGGGTCCAGAAACCGCACAGCGCCCTCGGCTCCCGCTTTCCTCAGCACCTGCCGCATCCACTCCCGGGTAGAACCGCTCGGGGTGGTGTGGTCGGAGCCCACGCACACAAACCGGGCTTCCGGAACCCGCGCCAGCACCCGAGGGACGGCCTCTGCCAGGACCAGGACCCCCTTGAGGGGCGCGAGCTTGCCCACGTACAGAACCGAGGGTTCGCCCGAAGGGGGGGAGGCAGCGGGCGAGAACAGTTCAGGGTCCACCGCGTTGGGCACCACCCGGATGCGGCCGGGCCGGATCCCGAACCGCCGCGCCACCGCGAGGGCCAGGGCCCGGCTGGCGCAGGTGTTGAGGGTGGCGCGTCGCACCGCCGCCCGCTCCATGAAGTGCACCACCCAAGCGCCGGGGCTGAGCGTGCGGCCCACGGCCTCGTGCACCAGGAAGAGGGGGGTGTGGAGCCGCACCACGTGCGGGAGCTGCGGCAAGCTCCGCAACGCGGCCAGACCTTCGGCTCCGTGCTCGGGCGACTGCACCACGTCCAGGCCTTCGGCCCAGAAGAGTTCCAGGACCTTTCTGGCCGCGGCCCGGGAGTGCGCGTAAGCGTCGAGGAAGCTCTGCGGGCCCGTGAATGGCCACGCGGCTTTGCGGAGCAAGTCCGGGGGCGACGCCACCCGGTGCACCACCACGCCTTCCTCCAGCTCGCTGCGCGGCACACCCACGGCCCGGGCCACCACGTGTACCCGGCACCCGGTGCGTGCAAGCGCCCGAGCCAGGGTGTGCGTGTACGTGCCGATCCCGCCACCCTTGACCTCAGGCGGGTACTCCTGGCAGAGGAGGCAGATCCGCATGTTCTTGCCTCTCATCGGATGCGGACCGCGGGCGGTTCCGCGGCGGGACCCACGGCAATGGCCCCCCGCAGCATCGCCAGGGCGCGATCGCGCATCTCGTCCCGCTTCGCCACGAACGGCCTCCAGTCCGTCTTCCCGGAGACCAGATGCAGCACCCGGCGCCGGAGGTGCGAGGTCATCCCTGCCCAGGCATAGGGAACCGTCCACTCGCCGAGGCCAAAGGTGCGTACGAATCCGTGGGTGCGCTGATCGAGATCCACGAGTACGAACGGGATACCGAGGGAGAGCGCCACCACCGCGGTATGGAGGCGGGCTGTCACCACCGCGTCCATCTCCTGGAGGAGCGCCAGGTACGACTCCGCGGAGGAAGCGAGCTCGATAGCCAGCCGGCCGTATGCGAACAGGTCTCGTACGAGAGACACGTCCCGGGGGTCGTTGCACATCACCCAGACCTCCAGGCCTGAAGCCACGAGCTCTCGGACGAGGTCCGCCATGGCGCGCCACAAGTTCGGCCCCCGCATATCCCAGAACCGGATGCGCCTCCATCTCTCCCAGTAGGGACGCCGAGGCGGGGGTACCAGGGCAACCCGACGCACCTGCCTGGGCTCCCGGACCGGAAGGCAGAAGAGAAAGGTGGCGGGATCCCCCAGAAGCTGCGCCGTGGAGACGCCCAGGGCTTGCAGCCACTCCAGGGTCACCACATCCCGCACGCCCGAAAACACCGCGTACCGGTTCAGCAGCCGGATCTCCTCCGCCACCTGGGGAGTGGGCGGGGTCGGCCTGCGCGCACCGGGATCCGATCCCGTGCCGATGCCAACGAGGAGCATCGGTACCCGGAGCCGGGGGAGGGCTGAGGGGTCCAGGTGGACACCCCATCGATTCCTCCCCGGAACTGCCTCGTAGAGGTTGGAGCCCCCCACCACCACGAGGTCCGCCTCCCGGTTGGCCCGTTCCACCGTGCGAAGGGTGATCCCGTACGCCTCCGGATCCGATCCCCGGTCGTTCACATCAAAGGAGACGGACACGGCCTCGGGAACCAAGGACCGGAACAGGCGCTCGATGCCCAGAGCCACGAAACGGTCGCCGAGGTTGGACGTGCGGGGATAGAAGTGGTGGATCCTCATGTCCAGCCTCGGAGCGAGAGCCTCCAGGCGGCTCCCCGAAGGGTTTTGCGGACAGAGGCTCTGAGTGCGTGTGCCCACCGCATGCACGGCGACCTTTCGAGGGCTTCGCGCTCCTTCTTTTGACGCTGCTCCGAGATTCTAAGGAGGTCAGCGAAGTCCGCGTCCCGAAGCCATGCGAAGAACGCTGCGGGTTGGGGCCAGGGCGGAGTCTCCGGTATTCGCCGCTGCAGCTCCTGCCAGTGGGGGATGTGCCCGGCGGTCAGCTTGTAGTACCCCTGCAACAGCCGGTCCTGCGCGAGCAGGAGTGCGCTCGGATGGTAGGGCAAGCCGTAAGCCCGGGGATCCGCTCCCGCAAGTAGCAGGGCCACAATGGTTCGCACGCACTTCTCGCAGCGGCCGCAGTTGAGGCCAGACGGGGGAGGTGCGAGGCAGATCCGGAGGGTGGGCTTCACGGATCTGGACCCGTAGTAAGGGATGAGGAGGTCTCGGATCTTCTCGAACCGGGAGAGATCGTTCGAGTCGTGGGTCACCGCAAGATCCGCCCATCGGACCCGGGAGTCCAATTGGGGGTGGGATCCGTGCGGCCGACGGACGTGGCGCGGGTATGTGGCCGCAATGAGTACCCGGTTCCACCCCGCGGCTGCCGACAGCGGCGCCAGAAGGCCGAGGAGGGCAAGGCCATGCTGGATGCCGGCCCACCAGGAGCGACCCAGTAGGGCCGGAGAGAAATCCGCGTTCAGCTCCGCAGAGTTCAGGACTTCCCGGAAGTTGGACCGGACGGTGTGCAGGACCAAGCCTTCTGCCACAGCGAGCCGCCGGTTCGCCTCGAGAGCCCGGACCCACTGCCTTCGATCCCGCAGCGGGATATCGGCCCCGTGGATCATGACGAGGTGCGGGTTCTCCAGCCGATGGCGGACCAGGGAAGCGGTGGAGTCCACACCCCCGCTGAACAGCAGACCCACCTCGTTCCCCCCGATCCGGTTCCCCTCCACCTCCTCCGCCAGCACCCGTGTGGTGCAGGGGAGGGTGGGGTAGAACTCCGAGATCTTGTCGCGTAGGTCCTCAAGAGCCTGGAGGAATGCGGCGTCTACGCATGCGAGGCGGAGGTCCGCTCCCGTGGCCCAGCAGACGGGGGCGGCGTTTGCGATGGCGGGAAGGACCAGCAAGGAGGCCGGAGCATGGCCCACGGGCTGACTGTAGGCGACCTCGAAGCCGTGGACCCGGAAGTACCGGGCGACCCCTGGGGAGGCCTCGATGCGAACCCGTACGGTTCGGGAATCTACGAGTTCAGGTCTGCCGATCGCGATCCACCCGCTCACGTTGCCACCTCCACGCGGTCGGTCACCCTCGCCACCACGGCGTATGCGTCGGCGTACCGTGCGGCCACCTTCTGCCAGTCAAGAGCAAGGGCGGAGGCACGAGCGGCCTCACCGAGCCGTGTGCGGAGGCGAGGATCACGCAACAGCCGCAGGATCCGTTGGCTCAGCGCCTTGGGGTCTTCGGGCGGACACAAAAGGCCGTTTTCGCCGTCCCGCACCGCGTCCCGGTTGCCGGGAGCGTCCGTGACCACCACCGCGCACCCCGCGGCCAGGGCCTCGAGTACTGCGAGGGAGGAGCCTTCCATCCGGGACGGAGAGACGTACACGTCGCAGTCCCGGTAGGCGTCTACCACCTCCTCGGGGGGGAAGAGGGGAACCTGGCGGCCGTCGAACCGAGGGCTGAGCTCCTCTACGAGGTGCACCTGACCCCGGAGGCCAAGGCGCTCGGCGAGAGGACGGAGCTGGGTCACCCCCCGGCCGACGACGGCACAGTGGACCCGCGGCTCGTCTTGGGCCACCAAGCGCGCGGCCTCCAACAGGAGGTCGAATCCCTTCTTGGGGTGGTTGCGGCCCACGGCGAGGAGGAGCGGAGCTTCGGGAGGGATCCCGAGCCGGGCCCGGAACCGGCCCCGGGGACGTTCCTGGGAGAGCCGCCGGACGTCCACCCCGTTGGGGATGTCGAAGACGGGTCGGGGCGGGGCGAGCATCTCGCCGATGGCCGCCCGCACCGAGGGGCTGATGGCCACAAGCCCGTCTGCGTCGTTCGCGGTGAGCCGGATTTTGCGGTCGAGTTGGGGGTCCAGGCGCAGGCCGTACCCGATGGCGGGGTCGGTCTGGATGTCCGTCCCGTGGAAGGTCAACAGGAGCGGGGCACCCACCACCCAGCGGTGGCGCACGAAGGCGGGGCCGAGAGGCAGGGCGAAGTGCAGGTTCAAGACGTCGAACCGCCCCCGCATCCGCGCAAGCGTCCCCAGAAGGAACGCTTCGCCCAACCGGTCGTTGCGGTTCAGCAGGGTGAGGGTGCCGGGCAGGAACGTCTCCAGGCGGTAGGGGAGAACCCGCCGCAGCCGGGCGCTGTAACGGGGCGCGAGCACCGTGACCGCGTGCCCCAGCTCCACCAGGGCCAGGGCCAGCTGGTGCACCACGATCTCCGCCCCACCCACCTGCGGCAGGAAACTGGAGGTCACGAGGCAGATCCTCATACCGCTTCCTCCACGGGCCGCTGCGCAAGCACGATCCAGCCGATGGCGTCGGTCCGGTCCACCCAGTCGAACAGCCGGGAGGCGGCCAAGGATGCCGCGGTCATGAGCAGGTAGAGGCCCATCACCGCAGCACGCGCCAGAGGCCGCGGCAGGAGCTTCAGGGCCCGGGCCAGCGTCTTGCAAGTGACCTCCGTGAGCCGGGCCCCGCACAGCGCGAACACCCCGCCGATCCGCTCCGCCCGCACGACACGCAGGCCCGCCCGGTCCAGCAACAGCGCAAGCCCGTAGCGGGTGAACCGGAAGTAGTCGTGGGGCTCGTAGCAGTGCTCCAGGACCTCCGTACACAGGACCGTGTCCGCGACCCGGTCGCGGAACGGAAGGCGGTGGGCGGACCCGACCACGTCCGGACGCCGTCGGGCGTCCACATCCATCCCCACGTACCGATCGACGTGGGGGAGCAGGAAGAAGATGAAGTAGGGGTAGGCCGAGAAGAGCAGGTCCAGGTCCCAGGCGCGCACGGCCTATTCCCTCCGGGCAACAGAAACCGCGCCCGCTCCCCGTGCGCGGCGGGCCTGGAAGTCCGCCACCGTCTCTCGCAGCCCTTCGAGGAAGCTCACCTCCGGTTCGTAGCCGAGCACCGCGCGGGCCCGGGAGATATCCGCCAGGGTGATGCGCACATCCCCGGGCCGGGGTGGGGTGTGTCGGACCGGGAGGCGACGGCCGAAGATTTCCTCCAGGGCCGAGATGAGGTGGAGGATGGAGTACGTCTCGCCTGCCCCTACGTTGAGCACCTGACCGGCGGCATGCGGGGCAGTGCTGGCCAGCAGGGTGGCCTGGACCACGTTGCGTATGTAGGTGAAGTCCCTCGACTGTCCGCCGTCGCCGTGGACTTCCAGAGGCCGATCCTCCACGGCCGCGGCGATGAACCGGGGGATCACCGCCGCGTAGCGGGAAGCCGGGTCCTGCCGGGGCCCGAACACGTTGAAGTACCGGAGGCTCACGGTCTCCACTCCGTAGAGCTCGTAAAACACCCGGCAGTAGTGCTCGCCCGCGAGCTTGCTCACCGCGTAGGGGGAGATGGGAGCTGGTGTCATGGTCTCCACCTTGGGCACCTCCAGAGACGCCCCGTAGACGGAGGAGCTGGAGGCGAACACCACCCGCCGCACCCCGGCTTCCCGGGCCGCGAGGAGCAGGCGCAGCGTGCCCGTGACGTTCACCTCGTGGGTCGAAAGGGGATCGTCCACGGACCGCGGCACCGCCCGCAGGGCCGCCTCGTGGATCACCACCTCCACCCCCGCGCAGGCCCGCCGCAGAGCCTCGGGATCGCGGATGTCTCCCACCAGGAGCTCGCACCGGTCGGTGACCGCCACCAGCTCGCCAGGAGCCGGCGGCCGCAGGGATCCGGGCGCAAGCCCCAAGGCCTCCTCCAGGTTCCGCAGGCTCCCCGTGCTGAGATCGTCCAGCACCCGGACGCTCTCTCCCGCCCGGACGAGGGCCTCCACCACGTGGGACCCGATGAATCCCGCTCCGCCCGTGACTAGGTAAGCCATCCTACCTCCTCCGGATCGGGCTGAGAGGGGCGGATGGGGCTGCCCGGCTCCACCACCCGGAAACCCGCCGCGGCCAGCTGCCGTGCGATCCCCATTCCCCGGCCGTCCACCACGAGGGGCCGCCGCACCCGGCGGCGTACCTCCTGCCAGTCCAGGTCCCGGTACTCCGGCCAGTCCGTGAGCACCAGCACCGCGTCCGCGCCCCCCGCGGCCTCATAGGGGTCCGGAAAGCAGGCCAGGGCCGGGATCCGCTGCCGGGCCCGCTCTGCGGCCACGGGATCGTGCACTCGGACCGCGGCCCCCCGGGCCATCAACCGCTCCACGATGGAGATCGCCGGGGACTCCCGCACGTCGTCCGTGCCCGCCTTAAACGCAAGCCCCAGCACCGCTACGGTCTTTCCGCTAAGCCCGCCAAGCAAGGCCTCCACCCGATCCACGAACCGTCGCCGCTGGCCCTCGTTCACCCGCAGCACCGCCTCCAGCAGAACCGGCTCCAGGAGGTACTCCCGGGCGAGCTCCGCCAAGGCCCGCACGTCCTTCGGCAGGCACGATCCCCCGAACCCGATCCCGGCCCGCAGGTAGTGCGGGCCGATGCGGGGATCCAGCCCCAGCCCCTCCGTCACCACCCGCAGATCGGCACCCACGTGCTCGCACAACGCAGCGATCTCGTTGATGAAGGAGATCTTCGTGGCCAAAAACGCATTGGCAGCGTACTTGATCATCTCCGCCGTCGGCGGGTCCGTCAGGAGCACGGGCGCCCCCAGGGGCTCAAAGAGCTCCCGGAGCCGCCGCGCGGCGAACGGGCTCCGGGTCCCGATCACCGTCCGGTGGGGGTGGAAGAAGTCCGCCACCGCACTGCCTTCCCGCAGGAACTCCGGATTGCACGCCACGTGGAACTCACCGCACCGCCCGAGCCGGCGGGCCACCCGATCCGTGGTGCCCACGGGAACCGTGCTCTTAATGGCCACGATGCGTGCCCCATCCCGCAACCGGCTGAGGCCCTCCACCACCTCTTCCAAGGCTGAGAGATCCGCCTCCCCGTTGCGGCCGGAAGGCGTCCCCACGGCACAGAACACCACCTCCGCGCCCTCTGCGGCCTGCCCCAGCTCTCCGGTAAACGTCAGCTGTCCGCTCCGCATCCCCTCCCGCAGGAGTTCCACAAGGCTCGGCTCGTAAAACGGGCAGCTGCCCCTCCGAAGGGCTTCCAGCCGCTCCGGGTCCTTCTCCGCGCAGGTCACCCGGTGTCCCAGCTGCACCAGGCACGCGGCCAGGGTGAGGCCCACGTAACCGGCTCCCACTACGCAGATCTCCATCCGCCCTCTAGCCTCCTGGGATCGAACTCCGGCCGGCCCAGCACCCTCCGGACGGGCTCCGGCTCGGGAACCGTCTGGACCACGCACCGGTGCACCGCCGCCACCAGCCCCAGCAGCAGGAAGAAGAAGGCCCCGGCCCGGGCCGCGGAGATGGAGGGGCTGAAGAGGCTATACAGCCCGTAGCCCACGAGACAGTTCTGCAGCCCGGCGATCAGGGGAAGGGCCGGAGAGCCCGAGGCCCGCGCGGCTCGGTGGGTCTTCCGGACGGTGCGTACCAGAGTCACCCCCAACCACAGGAAGATCGAAAACCCCAACAGGCCGGTGGTGACCAGTTGTAGGGCGTACTCGTTGTCCACGCTCCCCAGCGATACGCTCGCAAGCCCCCAGCCGAAGATCGGAGATCGCGGAAGGGCCAATGCGGTGTAGTGGAGGCCGGGTTGGAACCGCTGAGGGAGGTTGATGCCCGAGCCGTACGCCTCGCTGTATGAGACGTCCGCAAACGCCTCCCGCAGGCTCAGCACCCGGGCCGCCACGTGCTCGGGAAACAGCACTGGTACCAGGAACCATCCCACGGGCAACAGCAGCAGGAGGCTGCGCTTGCGGGAGAGCCCAACCAGAAGCAACATGGCCAGCGTAGAGACCAGGAAGTTGCGGCCCAGGCTGAAGGGCAGGACGTACAAAGAACCCAGCAGAAGACCTCCGAAGAGGGCGGAGGTTGCAAACCGCCGCGAGGCCTCCAGGAACCCGAGCGCAAGCCCGACGTTCAGCATCGCCGCAAGCCCCGGTTCGTGGACCGGACTTCCTTCCGGACCCAGGGCCATGTGTCCGGTCTCGTGGAACCGCAAAAGCGCATAGAGGTTCAGGGCAACAAGAGATGCCATGAAGACGTAGGTCATCTTGCGGGCATCGTCCAGGGTTCGCAGGATGTCCGTGATCACGAAGAACAGCAGCACCAGCTCGAGCCGCTTCAGGGCGTGGAAGCCGGAGGCGGTCCAGGGATGGGTGCTCCACAGGTTCGCGGTCCCGATGGCCGCCCCCCAGAGGGTGGCCGCCGTACCGGCCAGCACGTACAGCACGAGCGGCGCATCCAGCGGGGTTCCGGTCCGCCCCTCACCGGCCCGCCGGATGGCCCAACCCAGGACCAGGGCCACCATCATGAGGTCCTCGGGCCGCACGGAGATGGAGCCCACGGGCAGCTCGGGCCCCAAGGCCATAGCGGGCGGGATCCAGAAGAGGGCACCGCGGGGGTTGAGGACCGCGAGGACGGTGTACATCCCCGCGAAGACGATCCCCAGAAGTTGCGGGCTCATCTCCGGCATCACGCCGCCTCCGTCCACCGCCAGACGCTCCGCAGAGCAAAGGCGGCAAACAGCACGAGGCTGGGGACCATGGGGAGCGCATACCGGGAGGCCCCGCTGAAAACGAGGGCTACGAGGTTAGTGAAGACCACGAGCCATCCCAGCAGCCCCACGGGTTTGCGCCGTGCCCAAGCGAGAAGCCATCCCACGGCCGCAGCTGGGTACAGCAGCACCTGGAAGACCGCTATCCCGAGTGGCACGCTCAGCCCCCCTTCGTCCGCGGCCCGGGAAAACCCGTAGAGGCGCGCGAGCTTGCGGCCCAGCAGGCGCAGGTAATCGCCGGGGTGCTCCCGGATCCACCGAAACGCTTCCCGGAAGTAGATCCTGGCCTCCTCCACGACCCCGAGGTCTCGCCACCCGTAGTGCCCGTCATCGGGAGGCCAGCTGCCCGTCCACGTCCTGCGCGTGGGCCAGACAAGCCCTCCGTCCGCGTGGGGGTTGTTGCCTGCCCAGAACACCATGGCTCCGTTGCTCTGCACGGGCACAAAGGCCTGCAGCACTACCGCGTTCCGCACGGTCCAGGGGAGGAGCGTCAGCATACATCCCGTCACCACTAGCCCCGCCAGGCTGTACGATCGTTGGGTATGCACCCCCCACCGGAGCGCACACCACAGGAGGAGGAAGGGCAAAAACCCCAGAAACACCGCCCGGGTGAGGGCTCCAAGCCCCACCAATCCTCCCAGGCCCATAGCTCCCCACGCCGAGGGATAGTCCGCGAGCCGGTATGCCTGCAGGAGCGCGAGCAGGAGGAGAGGGAAGAACAGGTTCTCCGTCAGGTGCAGCCCGGCAAGATACGCCGCGGCGGGGTGCACCGCGAGGAGGACCGCACCCAGCAGGGCCGTGGGGAGATCGAAGAGCCGACGCCCCACGGCGTACAGCACCACGCACCCTGCCGCGCCGAGCGCGATCTGTACCACCCGTATCCAGACCGGCGCGCGGAGGATCCCGTACAGGGCCGTGAGAAAGAGGATGTACAGGGGCGGCGTGGTGGCGGTAGGCTCCCCGTCCAAAGTGTATCCGCGGCCCGCCAGCAGGTTGTGCACCAGGGTCATGTGGATGCGGCTGTCGGAAGCGGGCTCCGCGGATGCAGGAGTCGACCAGCCCACCGTGAGGTCCACCACGAGAAGACGCACCAGGAACGCGAAGAGGAAGACCCCGAGGGGGACCGCGAGGGTCCCGGAGCGCCAGCCGGCCAACGACAAGGAGCGAACCCCGGTCATAATCGCACCACGTGAGGCGCCCGGAAGTCCCGCAGGACGTTGCGGGTGTCGATCACCAGCCGTGCCCGCTCCACCACCTTGCGGTAATCCACCCCCGTGTGGTCCGTGGCGATGATGACGCAGTCCGCCCACGCCAGCACCTCGTCCGTGAGGGGAACAGAGGCGAGATCCTCACCGGGGTTCGGAAGCCGCACCTGCGGGACGTGGGGATCGTGGTAGCGCACCACCGCTCCCCGCTTCTCCAGCAGCTCCATGATCTTGAGGGCGGGGGATTCCCGCGCGTCCGAGACATCCCGCTTGTACGCAACCCCCAGGACCAGGGTCCTGGCCCCCTGGAGCGTCTTCCCCTGCATCCCGAGGGCGGTCGTGGCCTTCGAGAGCACGTAGTAGGGCATACTGTCGTTCACCGCGGCCGCCAGTTCGATGAACCGGACGTGGAAGTCGTACTCCCGCGCCTTCGCCGCGAGGTAGTAAGGATCGATGGGGATGCAGTGCCCACCTACCCCCGGCCCGGGGTAGAAGGGCATGAACCCGTAGGGCTTGGTGGCCGCGGCTTCGATGATCTCCCAGACATCGAGCCCCATGCGGTCGCACAGGAGCGTGAGCTCGTTCACGAGGGCGATGTTCACGTTGCGGAAGACGTTCTCGTACACTTTGACCATCTCTGCCACCGTAGGGCTGCTTACGGGGACGACGCGCTCGATGAACTGGGCGTAGAAAGCGCAGGCCGCCTCCGTGCAGCGCTCGGTGCATCCTCCCACCACCTTAGGCACCTCCCGGAGGCTGTACCGACGGTTTCCCGGATCGATGCGCTCCGGACTGAAGGCCAGGTAGAAGTCCACCCCCGCCCGCAGGCCGGAGCGCTCCAGCAGCGGCCGCAGCACTTCCTCCGTGGTCCCCGGATACGTGGTGCTCTCCAGGATCACCAGGCGACCGGGCCGCAGCACCCGGCTGATCCCCTCCGCGGCTCGGTACACGTAGCTGAGGTCCGGTTCCTTGCTGCGGGTGAGGGGCGTGGGGACACAGATGAGAAGAACCTCCGCTTCCGCGAGCTCCTCGTACCGGGTGGTGACGGTGAGCCGGCCGGATCGCACCAGGGGCGTGAGCTGGCAGGCGTCCACATCGTCGATGTAGGAACGTCCCGAGCGGATGCTTTCCACCCGAGCCTCGTCCACGTCCATGCCCACCACAGGGAACCCTGCCTCCGCCACCGCCACCGCCAGCGGCAGCCCCACGTATCCCAGGCCCACCACGCCCACCCGGGCGCGGCGGCTCCTGATGCGGCTCTCCAACTCCCCCTGCGAGACCGCCACCTTCATCCCACCTCACCTCACCACCTAGGCCTTGCGCAAAAACCTCCCGTTCCTGGGAACCTGAAAGAACTGGTGGTGGTAGAAGTACGTGTCCACGTGCTCGGGACTCGCCTTGTTCACCACCACGCCCACCACCTTCGCCCCGGCCCGTTGGAGCTGCACCCGCACCAGCTCCTCAATCCCTCGCGGCGGACGTCCCGCCTCCACCACCAGCAGCACTCCGTCGCACAGGGGTCCGAGGACATAGGCGTCCGCGAAGGCGCCGGCCGAGGCGACGTCCACCAGCACCACGTCCGCCCGACCTCCCAGCTGTCGCAGGAGGGGTTCTACCTGCCGCGGGTTTAGGAGCTTGCCGGGATCGGGCACTCCGGAACCCGCAGGCAAAAGCCACAGGTTGGGCTCGAGCTGCACCAGAACCTCCTCCACGCACGCGGATCCCGAGAGCACCTCCGCCAGCCCCCATCCGTTTTGCGCCCTCAGCAATCGGTGCAGTGCAGGCCGCCGCAGTTGGGCATCTACCACCACCGTGCGATCCCCCATGTCCGCGCAGGCCCGTGCCAGGTTCAGGACCACCGTGGAGGTGCCCTCCCGAGGCTTGGTGCTGGTCACGGCGAGGATCTTGGGGGGACCCGCGCCGTTGGAGCTGAACAGGCTCGCCCGCAGCATGCGGTAGCCCTCGTCAAAGGGCGGGTTGTGCCGGGGGATGGCCCCTAGGGCCGGGACCCCAAGCAGTCGTTCCGCCTGCTCGGGGGTCTTGAGGCGGTTGTCGGTGTATTCCGCGAAGAGCACGAGGCCCACCCCGCCCACCAGTCCCAGCAGGGCTCCCGCGATCCCCCGCATGGGTCGGTTGCTAAGGGGGGAGGTGCGGCGGGCCATGCGGGCCAGGTCCACCACCGTGAGGGTGCCGATGGTCTGGAACTCCTGCTCCCGCACCCGGATGTCCATGAGCCGCTGCTGGAGGCTGGTGTACTGCTGCTGGAGGATTTGGACGTTGCGCTCCAGCCGGGCCTCCTCCAGCTCGTAGCGGGAAAGGGTGGGCAACTCCTGCCGGATAGCCCGGCTCAGCTGCCGCAGGGCTTCCTTCCGCGCCAGGAGCACGAGCCGCCGGGCCTCCAGGCTCATGTGGCTCTGGAGCAGTCGCGCGTACTCCGGGTCCTGGGCAGGCCCCTGGGGCTGCGGGGTCTGGGGAGCGGCCTGCGGACCGGGCGATACCTGGGGAAGCGGGGCAGCGGGGTCTATGGCGAACCGGTGCTGGAGGGCGCCCTGCCGGACCTCCACCGCGTCCTCCTCCACCGCGGTCACCCGGAACCCTTCGATCACGTCGCCCACCCGGGCGAAGTAGGTGCGCTCCGCGGACTGCAGAATGGCGAGGCGGCTCCCGTCCAGCATCACGGTCCCCGTGGCTCGGAAGGGAACCGCGGGTGCCTGCGGAGGACTTTGGGGCCTGCTCGCGAGGTGCTGCTGGATCCTCTCCCGCACCATGGCGAGCTCCGTCTCGAGTTCCCGAAGGGCTAGGTCAATCCGGGTGATCTCGCCCTCCACGGTGCCCATGGCGTTGATGCGGGAGGGCGCTCGGGTGTACAGCTGACGGAGATTGCGGAACCGCCACAGTTCCTCCTCCGCCTGCCGGAGGCCAGCGCCCATGTCCGCCACGAGCTTCTCCACGAACTCCCGCGCCAGGGTCACCCCCCGCCGGTTGATCTCCCGGTGGAAGGCGGAGGCCACCTCCGCCACCGCGTTTGCCAGCCGCACCGCCTCCTGCTCCGTGCTCCCGGTGGCGGTGACCCGGATGAGGTCGCTTCCGGGATCCCGCTGCACCCGGATCCGGCCCACGAGCTGCACGGGGGTCAGGGAGAGGCCGAGGCTCCGGATGACCCGCTCCGCCACCGTGAGGCTGCGCAGGAGGTCGACCGCCAGGGCCCGCTGCTGCTCCGCGCTGCGGTCCCGGCGGGTGCCCGCCACGAAGTCCGAGACCCGCTGATCCTCGGGAGGGGCCGTGGTGAGGGTGGCGGTGGCCTCGAACTCCCCGGCTCTCGGCCGTTCCAGGAGCACCGCGACCAGGGCTACGCTGAGGGTAAGGCCCACGAGCAGCCACCGCCGTCGGCGCAGGATCCGGTAGTAGGTCCAGAACTCCATCGTTCTTCCCCCTCCGCGCGGAGCTCAGTCCGGCTCGCGTTCTTCCGTGAGGATGAGCCAGGTCTCCCGGTGTCCCGTGGGCGTCCTGGCTAGGTAGATCCCCTGGACGGTCCAGATGGAGGCCTGCCACACGAGCCGCCAGCCCACAGGACAGCAGCGGCGGTCGGGGAGCTCCGGGGCCGGGAAGAAGAGGACCCGGCTAGCCTCCATGGGATTCCCCATTGCCCTGCGAAGGACCCGGCCCATACTCGGGTCGGAGGTGCCAGCCGTTGCGCAGGGCGTAGGCCACTGCCTGCGTGCGGTTTCGGGCCCCGATCTTCCGGAAGATGGACCGGATGTGGCTTTTCACCGTGGTGGCGCTCAGGTACATGCGGTTTGCGATCTCCCGGTCCGTGGCCCCTTTCACCATATGGAGCAGGATCTCCAGCTCCCGGCTGGTGAGCCCGCCGAGGGTGGATCCGTTCTGGTCCTGGCGCTCCCGCATGAGGAGCCGGAACCGCTCCACCAGCTGTCGGGTGATACGGGGATGGATGAGGGTTCGGCCGCTCGTGACCCCTTCGATGGCCCGAACCAGGTTCTCGATGTGGATGTCCTTCAGCACGTACCCGGTGGCCCCCGCTTCGAGGGCCCGGAAGGCCCGCTCCTCGTCCGCCCACTCCGCAAGCACGATCACCTCTACCTCCGGGAGCCGGCTCTTAAACAGGCGGATGGCCTCAGCCAGATCCAGACCCGGCATCTCCTGGTCCAGGAGGACCACGTCCGGCCGCAGGGCCTCCAGCAGCTCGTAAGCCTCCTGCGCGCTTGCCGCCTCTCCCACAAGATCAATCCGCTCCCGCTGCTCCAGCAGGCTCCGCAGCCCCTGCCGGACCAGAGTTGTATCGTCCACCACCAGAACCCGCAGCTTCTCCACGGCCTGCCCACCCGATCGTAGTCGTTTGAAGGAGGCGTTCCGGGAATACCTTTCGGGCTCCTCCGTCCGATCGGACGGTTCCCGGTCTCTTTCGAGGGAGGGGGATCATTCATTTGAATGAGTTTTTGGGCAATCCGGAAAAATCGGGGCAGGAACAACCCCGCTCCTCAGCGTAGCTCCTGTACAGACGGAGTTCCCAAGCTGCGGTCTAGACACCTTCCCCGTACCCCATCCGCGGAGGCATCTCCCTTAAGTCCTTGTTAATAACGGTCCGTGGTCTTTGGGATTGGGGGGATCCGGAGGAGGTTGAGGTGACGGATCAGGAGCTGCTGCAGTACCGGCTGGAGGTCTGGCGATGCCTTGGGGCCCTGCCGGACGGCTTCGCTGTCCGGCAGCGGATCGCGGGCGTGCTCGCGGAGGCGGTTTCTGCGGATCGAGTGCAGGTGGAGCGGAGGGGGCATGCTCGGAGCCCGGTGGGATCCCACCGGGTGCGGGTGAATTCAGCTGGGGGAGGACGGCAGGACCTGTGGGTGGAGAGGGACCGCCCGCTGTCCCAACGGGAACGGAAGAGGCTCCGGGCCCTGTGGCAGGAGGCGGAGGAGGTGCTAGAGGTGTCCGCCCGGTCGGAGGAGGTGGCGGAGGGGGAACGCCACCGCCAAGCGGTCCGCCTCCACCAGGGCCCGGCTCAGGCCCTTGTCCACGCGCTGCTCGCCCTGCAGCTGTACCGGCGGGAGACCGACCGCGATCCCACCGCGGCACGGAAGTTGCTAAACGAGGCGGTGGAACTCGTGCAGCTGGCCCTGGACGCGCTCCGGGAGGCAATCCGTGCCCTAAAGTGCGGGGAAGGAGCGTTCTGTGGGATGGAGCAGGCCATACGGGATACGTGGACCCGGCTGCGGGCATTTACCGGAGCGTGCCTGGTGCTGGATCTGGAACGCCCCGGGGATCTGCCGCGGCAGGTGGAGGAAGGCTTAGCCGCGGTGGCGTGCGAGGCCATCGCCAACGCGGCCCGACATGCGCGGGCGAGCCGGATCGAGGTCCGGATGCGGCAGGTGCGGGGAACTGTAACCTTGGAAGTCCTTGATGACGGGAAGGGGATGGGAATCGGAGCGGCGCTGCGGCACACCCGGCGTTCCTTCGGTCTCCTGCTCATGGAGGAGCAGGTGGCGCGCCTGAGGGGCCGGCTGCGGATCCGCAGCGGCCTCTGGGGGACGGGAATCCGCGTGGTGGTGCCCCTAGGCGAGCGGAGGAGGAAGCCGCGAGGCGCGCGGAACCCTGAGGTCATGGAGATGGGGAGGCGGCATGCCCATTCGAGTCCTGCTCGCTGACGACCAGGTCCTGACCCGGCAGGGGCTGCGGGCCCTCCTGAGCCGGGAACCGGACATCGAGGTGGTGGCGGAGGCCAGCAGCGGGCAGGAGGCGGTGCAGCTTGCCCTGCGCCACCGGCCGGACGTGGTGCTCATGGACATAGTGATGGAGGGCGAGGACGGCATCGAGGCTACCCGGGCCATCAAGCAGAGTTGCCCCCATACCCAGATCCTGATCCTGACCGTGTACGCGGACCAGGAGCTGTTCCGGCGTGCGGTGCGGGCGGGAGCCGTGGGATACGTGTTGAAGGACATCTCTCCCCAGAACCTGGTAAACGCCATCCGGGCCGTGTACAGTGGCAAGACCATGGTGAATCCCGGGATCCTGCGTCAGCTGGTGGAGGACCTCTACCGCCGGGCGGAGGAGGGTCCCTGGAGCGCCCGGCGGATGCACGGTCTCACGGACCGGGAGGTGGACGTGCTGCTGGGGGTGGCGAGCGGGCTGTCGGACAAGGAAATCGCCGCCAGGTTGTTCCTGGCGGAGTCCACGGTGAAGACCCACCTGCGGTCCATCTACCAGAAGCTGGGCGTGCGCAACCGGGCCCAAGCGGCCGCCTGGGCCGTGGAGAGGGGCCTGGTGCAGTCCGGGCCGCCCTCCGAGGTCCGGACCGGTACAGAGCCGGGCCCGGCCCGTATCCGAAAGGCCCAGTAGTCGCCACGGTCCCCCCTTGGTATACTCCTGGGTGCGGGCGCTTAGCTCAGCGGGAGAGCGCCGCTCTGACGCAGCGGAGGTCGGAGGTTCGAACCCTCCAGCGCCCACCAAGCCCTCCGGGCAGAACCCCCCTTGACGGTCTTCCCGGGATGTCGGTATGGTGCATTTAGTTAGGAGTCATAAATTTCCCGGGGAGGTGCGAACGTGTCCATCCCAGGGTACACGTACGGGACCGCGGAGGTGGCTCAGAGCCCCGTCTCCTTGGAGGAGCTGCGCCTGCTTGAAGGGGCGGTGGCCTGGACCGAGGAGGATGCCCGCTACCTCCGCATGGCAGGGGATGTGCTGGAGGATCAGGTGGAGGAGATCCTGGACCTGTGGTACGGGTTTGTGGGATCCACCCCGCAGTTGGTCCACTACTTTTCGGATCCCCAAGGCCAGCCCATCTCCTCCTATCTGGCGGCCGTGCGCAAGCGCTTCGGGCAATGGATCCTGGACACCTGCCGCCGTCCGCGGGACCGGGAGTGGCTCAATTACCAGCATGAGATCGCCCTCCGGCACCACCGCACCAAGAAGAACCGCACGGACGGCGTGGTCTCCCCGGACCATATCCCCCTCCGGTACGTGATCGCCCTGGTGGCCCCCATCGCCCTGACCATCAAGCCGTTCCTGGGCCGCAAAGGGCACGCCCCCGAGGAGGTGGAGCGGATGCACGCCGCGTGGGTGAAGGCGGTGGTGTTACAGGCCGCCCTCTGGAGCTATCCCTACGCCAAGGAGGGGGACTGGTAGGGTCCCGAAGTGGGACAATGGGGCCGGTAGTGGCCCCATGGCGGAAGGGAGTGCGGGCAGGATCTGGGTGCTCCTGCCCGCCTACAACGAGGCCGGAAACCTCCCAGAACTGCTGGCCAGCCTGGACGCGGTGGCCCGCACGCTTCCCCTCCATGTGCTCCTGGTGGACGACGGAAGCGAGGACGGGACCGGAGCGGTGGCGGCCAGCTGGCGGGGACCTTGTGCGCCTCTCGTGGTGGCGCACGACGCCAACCGGGGCCTGGGTGCTGCCCTGCGCACGGGGCTATCCGTCCTCCTCGACCGGTGCGGGGATGAGGACCTGGTGGTCACCATGGACGCGGACGGCTCCCACCGGCCCCATCAGATCCCACAGCTGGTGGAGGCCCTTCGCGAAGGCGCAGACGTGGCCATCGCGAGCCGGTACTGCCGGGGAAGCCGCGTCCTCGGGGTTCCTCTTCCCCGCCGCCTGCTGAGCCGGGCGGCCCGCCTCCTCCTCTCCCTGCGATTCCCCATGAGGGGAGTACGGGACTACACCTGCGGCTACCGGTCCTACCGGGCGGCGTTGCTCCGGCGGGCGCAGGAACGGTACGGGGAGCGGTGGATCCTATCTTCCGGTTTTGTGGCCACCGCGGAGCTGCTCCTGAAGCTGCGGCCCTTCCGGCCCGCGGTCCGGGAGATCCCCATCGAGCTCCGCTACGACCTCAAGCGGGGCAAAAGCAAGCTTCCTCCCCTCCGCACCATCCGGCAGTACCTCCAGATCCTGACCAGGATCCGCGATCCCTGACGGAGTTCCGGGGAACCGCAAAATCCTGAGATCGGTGCGTTTGTCCCCGCGGAGGGCACGAAGGGGGTGATGGTGGTGCGGCAGTCAGGGCTCACGCTGCTCGAGGTCCTCGTCTCCCTGCATCTGTTGGCCGTGGCGTTCCTCGCCCTGCTCCCCCTCGTCCAGCTAGGAGCTCCCGCTCTCGCCTTCGGCCCGGAGGCGAGGGTCCCGGGACCCGCCCGGCTTCGGACCCTCGCGGTGCGGTACCTGGAGGCGGAGGTGGAATACCTGCGGTCGTGGAGCTACGCCCGTTTTCGATCCGCAGCCTGCGGGGTGTCAGGTCCTCCCCCACTCCCCGAGCGCAGGCGGATACCGGATTCGTATCTCCCCGAGGAGCCGCTCCTTCCAAGAGAGTTTGCGGCGGCGGAGGTTGCGATCGAGGACGAGCCCGTACTCGGCCCGGCTCCACATGGATGCGGGCCCAGGCGCATCGCCGTGCGCCTGTATCGTACGCGGGAAGACGCGGTGGAGGGCCGGGCTTTTGCTCGGGCGGTACTCCTGCGCGCACGGAGGTGAGCGATGCGCGTGCGAGAGGCCGGCCTTACCCTGGTGGAATTGCTGGTGGCCTCGGCTCTGCTGGGCGTGGTCACGGTCTGCTGCGCGGGGGTCCTGCAGGCCCTGCTTCGCGCCTGGCAGGCGGGTACGGCCCTCGCGGAGGAGCAGCAGACGGCCCGATTTGCCCTGGACTGGATGGCGCGTCGGCTGCGCATGGCGGAGGAGTTCCGGGAAGCGGCCCAGGACGCGGTCTCCTTCCAGGCGGACCTCACTTCCCTGCCCGGATCGGAGCTCCACAGGTTCTGCCTGGATCGGGGAGGCGGGATCCTGCGGGAGCAGATCGGCGCGGACGTCTCCAGCACCTGCAACCGGGGAGGGCCGCTCAACGCACAGGAGGGGACGCGTGGCGTGCGCATCCTTGGACTGGCGTTCGTCTACTTCGACGCGGAGAACCGGCGTCTCGGACCCCTTCCGCTGGGCTCTCCGGATCTGGGGCGGATCGTCCGGATCCGGGTGGAGGTGACCCTCGATCGGGGCCGCTCGGGCCGGCCCGGGCCAGAACGGAGCCTCGTGGTGCAGGGCGAGGCCGCAGTTCGGGGGGGCCGGTGATGCGGGTGGGGGCTTGGGTGCGCGGGGAGTCCGGGATCGCCATGGCCCTCACGTTAATGACCCTGATGGTCCTCTGGACCATCTCCGCGGCCCTCGTGGCCGTGGTTCAGAACGAGTACCGCAGCGCCCTCCTGGCCCTGCACGCCCAGCAGGCCCTGTGGCTCGCGGAGGCAGGGCTGGAGCGGGCGGTCTTCGAGCTGGGGCGAGATGCGGACTGGACGGACACCCGAGGGGCCACTGCCCTTCAGGATCCCGCCGGCGGGTGGGCGCCCCTGTGCCTGGATCCGGAAGCGGAGGGAAGGTGTGGAGCGCCGGCCGAGGACCTGCCCGCTCCCGCGGACGAGCCCCTGGGCTGGATGGCGGTACAATGGCGATCCGGAAGCTGCGGGGCGTGCGTGGAGGTGCGGGCCGTGGGAAGGGTTCGGAGGGCGGTCCGATCCGTGGTTGCGCTCCTCCGGCGGGAGGCGGAGGGGATACGGGTTGTGGGCTGGCGGGAGGACCTATGATGCCGAGGGTGCGGGACGAGGGAGGGACCACGCTCCTGGAGCTCGGTGTGGTGCTGGCGGTTCTGGTCGTTCTGGTGGCCCTGGCGCTTTCCGGCTTTGCGCGGCTGCGCCAGGATCGGCTCGCGGAGGGGGTGGCGTGGGAGGTGGCGCAGGCCCTTCGGTACGCGCAGCAGCTCGCGGTGGCTCGGGGCGGGGAATGGCGGGCCGTGCGGGTGCGCTTCTCGGAGCGGGTGGAGCTGCGAGGGGTCCGGTGGGATGGGGTAGAGACGGAGGTGGTGATGGTCACGGACCGGTTCCCGGAAGGGGTGCGGGTCAGCCCGCTCAGCAGACCCCTCGTCGAGTTCTCCCGGTCCGGTTCCCCCACCCCGGGCTCCAACCAGACCATCGAGGTACGGGCGGGTGCCGTGGTCCGGTACGTGGTTCTCAGCGCCCAGACGGGCCGGGTGCGCATTACCCACGCCCGACCCTGACCCGGGCCGGATCGCGCCGTATACTGGAGATGGGGAGTTCGGGCCACGGGGTGGGATGGAGCATGGTGGCGGCGTCCGAGCTGCGATCCGGTATGGTGATCCGGCTGGAGGGAGAGCTGTTCAAGGTGATCACCGCCTCCTACCACGCGGGCGGCGGGCAGATGGGGGGGGTGACCCACGCCAAGCTGCGCAACACCCGCACGGGAGCCATCCGGGAGGTCCGGTTCCGGGCGGACGAGCTCGTGGAGGATGTGCAGACCGCCCGCCGCATCATGCAGGTGCTCTACCAGGATGGGGAGGCCACGCACTTCATGGACACGGAGACCTTCGATCAGATCAGCATCCACAACGCCCGCCTGGGGCCTACCGCCGCCTATCTGCGGGAGGGGATGACCGTCCCCGTAGAGTTCTCCGAGGGGGAACCCGTGGGCGTGGTGTTCCCGGACGTGGTGGAAGTCCAGGTGGTGGAAACCGCACCGCCCAGCCGAGCCATCGGCACGGAGAACGTGTGGAAGGAGGCCAAGCTGGACAACGGCCTCGTGATCCTGGTTCCGCCCTTCATCGCGCCCGGGGAGTGGATCCGGGTGGAGGTGGAGACCGCCAGCTACGTGGAGCGGGCGAAGCGCAAGACCCGCGGCGAAAGGTAGGCTCTAGCGGGGCAGGGATCGCGGCCTCGGTCCGCGGGGCTGCGCGGAATGTCCTCCTGGATGGATGGTCGCCGCACGCTCCAGAATCCTCGCCAGGGCCGCGGGCAGCAACCACGCACCCGCGAGGGCCAGTACGGCCCCTCCCCCGAACCCGAGGACTTGGTGCAAGAGCGATACGTCCCCCGTCGCCGCGGTGAGGGCGGCGACGGCCGCGAGGGGGAGCGCGAAGAGCAAAAGCGGCAGGATGAGAAGCGCGGACAGGAGGAGCGCCACAAGGAGGGGGGTGGGTGTCCGGATCCGGTAAGGTCTTCCCCAACCGAGATCCACGAACAGGGTCTTGGGTTCGAGCAAGGCGCGCTCAGAAGGCGGGAGGCACTCGCAGAACTGCACGGGGTGGTCGCACCGGGGACAGCGCATCCCCATCCCTCCTCAGGGTAAGCATAGCACGAACGCGGTTGCCTTGACAGGGCCAGGCTCCCTCACCATAATGGCGCCGAATTCCTCTCGGCGGAATCCAAATGGGAGGGTAGAAGCATGGCGCAGCCGCTTCCGTGCACGCTCCAAGAACTCTCAGAAGAGCTGGGTATCCTGGAGGAGGAGCTCCTGCCGTACGGTCGGGACAAGGCGAAGATCCGGGTGGAGGCCCTGGAGCGGCTCCGGGACCGCCCGGAGGGATCCCTGGTCCTCGTGACGGGCATCAACCCGACCCCCGCGGGAGAGGGGAAGACCACCACCGCCATCGGCCTCGGAGACGCCCTGCGGCGTTTGGGGATCCGATCGGCGGTCACCCTCCGGGAGCCCTCCCTGGGGCCGTGCTTCGGGGTGAAGGGAGGGGCCGCGGGAGGAGGACGCGCGCAGCTCGTCCCCGCCGACGACATCAACCTGCACTTCACGGGCGATTTCCACGCGGTAGCCGCGGCCCACAACCTCATCGCCGCGGTGGTAGACAACGCCCTCTACTTCCAGACCATCCCGGGGCTCGCGCCGCACCGGGTCCACTGGCGGCGGGTGGTGGACATGAACGACCGGGCCCTGCGCCAGGTCGTGGTGGGACTGGGGGGAGGCACGCACGGGGTTGCGCGGGAGACGGGCTTTGACATCACGAGCGCCAGCGAGATCATGGCCATCCTGTGCCTAGCCCAGAGCCGGGCGGACCTGCGGGAGCGGGTGGCGCGCGTCGTGGTCGGGGAGCGGGAGGACGAGAGGGTGGTGACCGTAGGGGATTTGGGAGTGGCGGGCTCCGTGGCCGCCCTCCTCAAGGACGCCATCCACCCGAATCTGGTACAGACCCTGGAGGGAACGCCCACCTTCGTACACGGGGGGCCCTTCGCGAACATCGCGCACGGCTGCAACAGCATCCTCGCCACGCGCCTGGCCCTGAAGTGCGCGGAGGTGGTGGTGACGGAGGCGGGGTTTGGCTCAGATCTCGGCGCGGAGAAGTTCGTGCACATCAAGTGCCGCACGGGGAACCTCCGGCCCGCAGTGGGGGTCCTCGTAGCCTCCGTGCGGGCCCTCCGGATCCATGGAGGCGCGGGCCGGAACTACGAGGAGCCGAACCCCGCGGCGGTGGAGCGGGGACTGGTGAATCTGGACAAGCACGTGGAGAACCTCCGATCCTTTGGAATCCCGCCCGTGGTCTCCCTCAACGTCTTCGCTTCGGACACCCAGGAGGAGCTCGCCCTCGTGGTGCGGCGGTGCCAGGAACTCCAGGTCCCCGTGGCCCAGTTCCGGGGCTGGGATCTGGGAGGGGAAGGGGGACTGGAGCTGGCGGAGGCGGTGCGGGGCGTGCTGCAGCACAACGCCGTGCCGTCCGCGCCACGCTTCCTGTATGAGCTCGAATGGCCCTTCCAGCGGAAGCTGGAGGCCATCGCCCGCACCGTGTACGGGGCGGACGGAGTCGAGTGCACGGCCCGTGCCCGGAACAAGATGTCCCGGTACGAGGCCCTGGGCTACGGCAACCTCCCGGTGTGCGTGGCCAAGACCCAGTACTCCCTCTCGGACGATCCCGAAAAGGTGGGAAGACCCACGGGGTTTGTCATCACCGTCCGGGATGTGCGGCTTTCCGCGGGAGCAGGGTTCCTCGTAGCCCTCGCAGGGGACATCATGACCATGCCGGGGCTCCCGCGACGGCCGACTGCGGAACGGATCTCCCTGGACGACCAAGGGCGGGTGGTGGGCCTCACCTAGCGGTTCAAGCAGGATCCCAGGGGGCGATCACCGCCTTGACGCATCCTCCTCCGCGGCCGCGGACGGTGTGCAGGGCCTGCTCCACCTGGGAGAGGGGGAACCGGTGGGTCACCAGGGCCTCAAGCGGGAATCCGGTTCCCGCGAGGATCTCCAGAGTGGCGGGGTACGCCTGGGCACCCATGGCGGATCCCTGAACCCGCACCTCCCGGGTGACGATCACCCGGTCTAGGGCCAGCGAAACGGGCTGCGCACCCGTGAGGCCCAGCAGGGTCACGGTGCCGCCGGGCCGAGCGCACGCGAAGGCCGCCTGCTGGCTCTGTGTGGTGCCCGCGGCCTCGAAGACCACGGGGGCTCCCCCTTCCGTGAGGCGGTGCACCGCCCCCACGGGATCCTCCTCCTGCTCGTGGATCACCACGGTGGCCCCGAGCTTCTGCGCGAGCCGCAGCCGCTCCTCCCGGCGTCCTATCAGGATCACGGGCCGTGCGCCCGCGAGATTCGCCACCAGCGCGGTCAGTAGGCCGATGGGACCGCTTCCAATCACCACCGCGGGCTCGCCCACCCGCACGGGGCTCAGATGCACGGCCCGTACGGACACGGACAGCGGTTCGGCCAGCACCGCCCGCTCCCACGGGATCCCGTCCGGAAGACGGTGGACCAGGGCCCGGGCGGGCACGTAGAGGTACTGCGCCCACGCCCCCCACAGGTGCGGGGGGCGCTCGCAGCTGATGTTGCACCCGTACATCCAGCCTTCCGTGCGGTTCGCAAGGCACAGGTTGTAGGTTCCTGCCCGACACCAGGGACAGCTCTGGCAGGGGACGAGCACTTCCACGGTCACCCGGTCTCCCACGTCCACCTGGTTTCGGGCTCGGGCCCGCTCCCCCGCCGCGGCCACGGTGCCCACGAACTCGTGCCCCTGGATCATGGGATAGGGCCGGGGCCGATCTCCCTCGAAGATGTGCAGATCCGAGCCGCAGATCCCGCACAGTTCCACCCGCAGCAAGAGGTCCTCCGGTCCGAGCTCAGGGCGCGGAAATTCCTGGAGCACCACCTGCCCGGGAGCACGGGTCACGGCCGCCAGTACGGAATCACGCTTCAAGCGTCCCCACCTCCCGATCCACCAGTTCCTGCAAGCGCTGTAGGAACCGGGCGGCGTCCGCGCCGTCCACCACCCGGTGATCGAAGGTAAGGCTCGTGGGGAGAATCCACCGGGGCCGCGGGGTGCGCTCCGGCCACCACGCCACGGGAAGGTGCTGGAGGCGGCCCACTCCGAGGATGGCCACCTGCGGCGGGTTGGGGATGGGGTTGAAGGCATCCACCTGCAGCGGCCCCAGATGGCTCACGGTGAAGGTGGCCCCCAGAAGGTCCTCCAGCCGATGCTGCCAGGACCGTACGCGTTCCATCAGCTCCCGGCGGATCCGGACGAGCTCCCCCAGCGGGAGGGCGTGCGCGTTCCGGATGACGGGGACCACCACGCCTTTGGGCGTGTCCACCGCCACCCCCAGGTTCACCACCCCATACATGCGGTGCGTGGTACCGTCGAAGGTGGCGTTGAACCGGGGGTCCTCCTCCAGAGCCTGCACCACGGCCCGCAGGAGGAGATCAAAGGGACTGTGGCCGGTGCGTTCCGCCGCCTCCACCAGGGCCCGGGCCTCGAGCCCCCGATGCAGGGTGACCAGCACACCGTGGCGCCACGTCTGCCCCAGCCGGTGGGCGATGATCCGCCGGACCGGGCTGAGGGGCTGCTCCCGGAGCACCGGGAGTTCCCGGTAGGGCTCCAGAAGCGAGCAGAGTTCCGAGGACGCCTCCGCTCTGGCCTCTACTCCCCCACCCGGATCCGGCACAGATTGGCCCCCATGGGGAGGGTTTCTCCCGGCTGCGCGAGGATCTCCACCACCTCCCCCTCCACCTCCGACTCCACGGTGAACGTGGCCTTCTCCGTCTCCAGGTCCACCAGGGGGGATCCTTTCTGCACCCGGTCTCCCACCTGCACGTGCCAGCTCACCACGTCCACCGCATCCACGCTCATGGCCACTTTCGGAACCCTGACCTCCACCAGCGGCATCCGCACTCCCTCGCGTTCCCGGGACTTTCAGAGGATGGCTGTGGAAACCTCCGGCCTCCACTCCAGCACCCGCCGGACGGCCTGCAGAAGCTGCGGGCCTCCCGGCAGCACCGCCTGTTCCAGGGGCGGGCTGAAGGGCACCGGCACGTCAGGCCGGGTGATGCGTTGGATGGGCGCCCGGAGGGCGTCGAAGCCCTCCTCCGCGATGAGCGCACTCACCTCCGCAGCAAACCCGCAGGTGCGGTTGGAGTCGTCCAGGATCACCACCCGTCCCGTGCGGCGCACCGCGTGGAGGAGCCCCTCGCGATCCAGGGGAAGGAGGGTGCGGGGATCCCACACCAGGAGCTGGATGCCCTCCTCCGCCAATTTTTCCGCCACCTGCAGGGCGGTCTGCACCAGGTGCCCCGTGGCGACCACGGTCACGTCGGAACCGTCCCGCTTGACCTCGCCCACTCCCAGCGGAACCGCGTACGGATCCTCCGGCACGGGACCGCGGAGGGCATAGAGGGCCGCGGGGCACAGAACGAAGACCGGATCGTCGTGCCGGATGGCGCTCACCAGCAGCCCTTTCATGTCGTAGGGGGTGGAGGGCAGAACCACCTTGAACCCCGCGTGGAGGAGAAAGGGATAGGGGTTGTCGGAGTGCTGCCCCGCCGCGTTGTTCTTCGCGCCCGCGCCCATCACCAGGTACGTGATGGGGAGCCGCACCTGCCCGCCCAGCATGTAGCGCATCTTCGCCGCCTGGTTCGCGAGCTGGTCGAAGGCCACGTAGACCAGGGAGGGGATCTGGTACTCCACCACGGGACGGAACCCCGCCATGGCTGCACCCGTGGCGAATCCGGTAAAGGCGGCCTCGGAGATGGGCATATCGAGCACCCGCTCCGGGCCGAAGGCCTCCACAAACCCCCGGGTGGTCCCCCGCATGCTCACCCGGATGTCCTCCCCCAGGATGAACACCCGGGGATCCCGTTGCATCTCCTGATACAGGGCCTCCTGGATGGCCTGCAGGTACCGCAGCTGCCGCATCACCGCCACCCCCGCGCAGGGATTCCTTCCATGGGTTCCGCGTACATGTACTCCAGGGCCGTGGAGGGATCCGGCCACGGACTCTGGCGGGCAAAGGCCACCGCCTCCTCCAGGGCCTGCTCGATTTCTCGGTCGATCCCGTCGAGCTCCGCTTCCGTGGCGAGGCCCCGCTCCAGGATCCGCCGTCGCCAGGTGCGGATGGGGTCCCGCTGGCGCCACTGCTCGATCTCCTCCTCCGTGCGGTACCGGATGTGGGGGAGGTTGCGCTCCGCGGTGTAGTGCCCGGAGTACCGGTAGGTCCGGCACTCCAGAAAGGTGGGCCCCTCGCCCGCCCGGGCCCGGGCCACGGCCTCCGTGGCGGCCTCGTACACCGCCTCCACATCCATGCCGTCCACCGCGTGGGCGGGCATCCCGTACGCCTCCGCCCGCCTCCACAGCTCGTTCCGGGTGACGGATCGGATGGGCGTGGTGATGGCGTACAGGTTGTTCTCGCAGACGAACACCACCGGTAGCTCCATAATGGCGGCGAGGTTTAGGGATTCGTGCACCACCCCCTGGTTGACGGCTCCGTCCCCGAAGAAGGCCACCGCTACCCGATCCCCCTGGCGGCGGAGCACGTACGCGGCACCGCACGCCATGGGACAGCCCGCACCCACGATCCCGTTTGCGCCGTACACGCCCAGTTGGACATCCGCGATGTGCATGGAGCCGCCCCGGCCCCGGTTGTAGCCTGTCTCCCTTCCCATGAGCTCCGCCATCATGTACCGGATGTCCCCGCCTTTGGCGATCACGTGACCGTGCCCCCGGTGGGTGCTGGTGATGACGTCGTCCGGCCGCAGGGCCGCGCACACGCCCGCGGCCACCGCTTCCTGTCCGATGTACTCGTGGGTGATGCCGGGGATCTCGTTGTCGTTCACCAGCTCCACCACGCGTTCCTCAAACCGGCGGATGAGGCGCATCTTGCGGTACAGCTCCAGGCTCAGCTCCCGCGGGATCCCCATGGCTTTGCCTCCTGCACGGTTCCTCCCTACTGACGGATGCCCCGCGGTGTGGGGGATTGCGCCGTGAGACCCCCGTCGATCACGATGGTAGCACCGTTGATGTGGCGGGCATAGTCGGAGCTTAAAAACAGCACGAGCCAGGCGATCTCCTGGGGCTCCCCCAGGCGCTGATCCGGGGTAACGGCCCGCATCCGCTCGTTGTATTCCTCGATCTGTCCCGCTTGCTTGGCTTCCACGATGGCACGGTACAGACGCGTGTCCACGGGACCCGGTGCGATGGCGTTCACCCGGACGCCGAAGCGCGCCACCTCCAGGGCCGCGGTCTGGGTGAGGCCAACCACCGCGTGCTTGCTGGCACTGTAGCCCACCATGGTGGCGCTCCCGTAATAGGCGGCGATGCTGGCCGTGTTCACCACCGCCCCGCTGCGCTGCTGGATCATCACGGGGAGGACGTATTTCAACCCCAGGAAGACCCCCCGCACGTTGATGGCCATGATCCGGTCGAACTGCTCCTCGGGGAGTTCCACGATGGGGGCGAACGCCCCCTCCCACCCCGCGTTGTTCGCGAAGGCGTCAATCCGCCCGAATCGCTCCACCGCCTCCCGGACGTATCGCTGAACTTCCTCCGAGCGGGTCACGTCCGCCTGCACGAAGACGGCCTCGCCATCCTCCCGTCGGATCAGCGCCACCGTCTCCTCCCCGCCCCGGGGGTCGAGGTCCACGCACACCACCCGGGCTCCGGCCCGGGCGAACTCCTGACAGATGGCCCGCCCGATCCCGGATCCTCCGCCCGTCACCACCGCCACCTTCCCCGTGAAGTCCAGTCGCACCGCCCTCACCTCCCCTCCATGGGATCAGGGGAAACCCATCCATAGGCCGGGTGCGTCCCCGATGGGAACAGAAAAGCGATCAGAGCCCACTCGGCCCGCGGCCTCCCGGAGCGCCCTCCGCACGGCCTCCTGGGCAAACGTACTCTGGCGGCAGGAGAAGCGTCAAGTGGGTCGAATCCTCCGGAACAGGCCCGCCACGGGGTTGCTGGGACTTCCGGCCCTGTGCCGGATCTGGACGGAAGGCGAGGGGTGGGGATGGAGCACAGGTTTCCAAGCCCATTTGAGGTCCAGACTCCCCCGGAGTGTGAGGGGTGGGAGGAGCTCTACCCGTACTATCTGCTCTTCAGCCCGGATCGCCGGGAGGAGGAAGAGGAACGGTTCTGGTTCCTCAACACCATGCACTACACGGAGCCCCTTGCCCCCTTCGACATCATCGCCGCGGAGGCTGGGCATGTGGGGATTGGGGAGATGAGCCACCGCATCTTCCTCATCCCGGGAGCGAGAGGGATGGCCTTCCGCATCCTCCTGGGGTACGTGTACATGAGTCCCACGCCCATCACCGACCCGCAGGAGGTCGAACGTCGGACGCCGTACTTCCTCCGGCGCGCGGGGAGCTACTACGAGCAGTGGGAGGAGGTCTACGCGAGCTGGAAGCACAAGGTCACGGAGGAGATCCGCGCCCTGGACTCCCTGCGGTTCCCTCCTCTCCCGGAGGTGGAGGAGGAGCGGGTGGTGCTGGAACGGCGGGGGGTAGGTACCGCCTGGGATGTGCTGTGTGCATACCACCGGGCCATCGAGAGCATCTACCGCATGTGGCAGCTGCACATGGAGATCGTGATGATCGGGTTCGGGGAATACCTCACCTTCTACCAGTTCTGTAAGCAGGCGTTCCCGGAGATTCCGGATCCGGTCATCCCCCGCATGGTTTCCGGGATCCACGTGAGCATGTTCCGCCCCAACGACGAGCTGAAGCGGCTGGCGAAGCTCGCGGTGGAACTCGGGATCGAGCGGGCGTTCCAAGAAGGGAGGAGCTGGCAGGAGGTATGGCGGGAGCTGGAGGGCACGGAGGCAGGCCGGCGCTGGCTCGCGGAGTGGGAGCGGAGCGCAGACCCCTGGTTCTACATGAGCACGGGAGACGGTTTTCACCACACCCACCGCGCCTGGAAGGACGACCCCACGCCGGTTCTCTCGGTTCTGCCCCACTACATGGAGCGCCTCCGGGCCGGGGAGGACCTGGAGCGTCCCCTGCAGGAGCTGATGGCGGAGCGGGATCGGATCGCCGCGGAGTACCGCCGGCTGCTCCCCTCGGAGGAGGACCGAAGGGCCTTCGATCAGATGCTCCAGCTGACGCGGAAGGTGTACTTCGGGATCGAGGACCACAAGTTCTACGTGGAGCAGTGGTACCAGAGCCTGTTCTGGAACAAGATCCGGGAACTCGGGGGGCTGTTTGTGCAGCAGGGGTTCTTCGAGGATTCGGAGGACGTCTTCTACCTCAAGCCCCGGGAGGTGGCCGAGGCCCTGCACGATCTGCTGCTGGCGTGGTCCGCGGGATGCGGGGCTCGGGGTCCCCGGTACTGGCGGCCGGTGGTCCAGCGACGCCGGCGGATCCACCAGGCCTTGCGGAAGGTTACGCCCCCGCCGTTTCTGGGCCGGGTGCCGGAGGAGATGACAGATCCCGCGGTGGTCATGCTGTGGGGGTTCACCCCGGATCGGATGCGCACCTGGCTTGCGCCGCAGGAGGAGAGGGTGCTGCGGGGAATTCCCGGGGCGCCCGGGGTGGCGGAAGGTCCAGCCCGGGTGGTGCTCAGCGTGGAGGAACTCCACGCGGTGCGCCCCGGGGAGATTCTGGTGTGCCCCGTGACGGAACCCAGTTGGGCTCCGGTGTTCGCGAAGATCCGCGCCACCGTGTCGGACATCGGGGGCATGATGTCGCACGCGGCCATCGTGGCGCGGGAGTACGGGATTCCCGCGGTGCTGGGAACGGGGGTGGCCACCCGGCGGATCCGCACCGGACAGCGGATCCGGGTGGATGGGGATGCGGGAACCGTTACCCTTCTGGACTGAGGGGCCGATCCCCCATGAGCGGTGCGGAATCTTTCGTTACCCTCCGCGATATCGTTCAGATGGCCCGGAGGCGGCTGGCGCCCTACGTGTGGGACTACGTCTCCGGTGGGGCGGAGACGGAGACCACCCTGCGTTGGAACCGGTTGCGCTGGGCGCGCTACGCCTTCCGCCCCCGGGTCCTGCGGGACGTTCGAACCCGATCCACCGCGACCACCTTCCTGGGATGCCCCCTGGCCTTGCCCGTGATGCTGGCTCCCATCGGCAACCTGGGCCTCGTGCACCCAGACGGCACCCGGACGGTGGTCCGCGCCGCGGGCCGGCGGGGGACCGTGGCCTGGATCAGCACCATGTCCGAGCGGTCCCTGGAGGAGGTGGCGGAGGCTGCCACGGGCCCCCTGGTCTTCCAGCTGTACGTGCGGGGGGATCGTAGCTGGATGCGCCGGATGGTGCGCCGGGTGGAGGCTGCCGGCTACCTAGCCCTGTGCCTGACCGTGGACGTCCCGGTGTACGGACGGCGGGAGCGGGACCTGCGCAACCGATTTCGCCCCCGTCAGGAAGCGCAACGTCCGAACCTGGCGGACATCGTCCCGGACGAGACCTACCAGGCAGCCCTCACCTGGGAGGAGGTGCGGTGGCTTCGGGACCAAACCTCCCTGCCGTTGATCCTGAAGGGAATCCTCACCCCGGAGGATGCCCGGCTGGCGGTGGAGCACGGGGTGCAGGTGGTGTACGTCTCCAACCACGGAGGCCGGCAGCTGGACTACGCGCCCGCTACCGCGGACGCCCTGGCGGAGATCGTGGGAGCGATCGAGGGTCAGGCGGAGGTTCTGGTGGACGGAGGCATCCTCCGGGGCACGGACGTGGTGAAGGCCCTCGCCCTGGGTGCCCGGGCGGCCCTCATCGGGAAGCTCCAGTGCTGGGCCCTGGCCGCGGGCGGGCAGGAGGGGGTGGAGCGGGCTCTGGAGCTGCTGCAGGAAGAGATCGGAACCACCCTGGGACTCTTGGGGGTGACGGAGGTCGGACAGCTGGGGCCTGAGTACCTCACGGCATATCCCGGGGTACCCTGGAGCTTCCTGGGACGCATCTAGTCGGAAGGGGGTGGGAGGAGGGCGGGACGGGCTTCAACGGTAGGGATCGGCGGAAATCAGAATCCGAGAAGGGGGTGAGGGACATGCGCTCGGCGCGGAGGATCCTGGTCGCGGTGGTGTTGATGGCCATGGGGGTGAGTGCCTATGGATACGCAGCCACCCAGCCGGGGGGACCTTCCAAGATCAGGATCGGCGTGGTGCACTCCCTGACGGGTCCTCTCTCTCCGGGAGTACCGGAGGCCAGCCGGTACCAGTTCAAGATCTGGCTCGATGGGCTCAACCGGAAGGGCGGACTGTACCTCAAGAAGTTCGGCCGCCGGGTTCCCATCGAGTTCATCGAGTACGACGACCGGAGCCAGCAGGAGACCCTGATCCGAAATCTTGAGCGGCTCATCCTCCAGGATAAGGTGGACCTGATCCTTCCTCCCTACGGCACCGCCATGCACATCGCCGCCGCCCCCCTCTTCAACAAGTACGGATACCCCTTGCTGGGCGTGCATGCGAGCGCGGTGGAGCTGTACAAACGCCGGCATGAGTTCCCGTACGCCTTCTGGTTCCATGCCCAGCCCGACGTGCACGCCAAAGCGGTGACGGACATGCTCGTGCATTTCCGCCAGAGGGGTGTCATCGGGCCGAGGATTGTGGCCACGTACATCGCGGACCAGCACGGGTACGAGTTCTGGCCCGCGTACGAGGCGGCCCTGAAGCGTGCGGAGTTCCAGATTCTGTACGTGAAGAGCTACCCCCTGCAGGTTTCAGATGTCTCCTCCCTGATCCGGGAGATGAAGGCGCTGAATCCCGACGTGTACATCTCCATCAGTTACCCCTCGGACTTCTCCCTGCTCCTGGAGCAGGCCATCGCCCAGCAGTTCAACCCCAAGATCTACTACGGAACCGTGGGGATCGCCTTCGGGGATCTCCCCCGGAGGTACGGGGCCCGCACCATCGAGGGCGTGATGGGCGCGGGGGGCTGTAACCCGCAGATTCCGGGAGCCAAGGAGTACTACGACCTGTACCGGAAGGTGGTGGGCAGGCCCATCGAATGCTGGGGCGGGGCGTACATGCCCGCGGCCCTGCAGGTCCTGGAGCAGGCCGTGGAGGAGGTGGGAGAGATCGACCGGAAGAAGATCCGGGATGTGATCGCAACCCGGACCTTCCGGACCATCATGGGGCCCATCCGCTTCCGGGAGCAGATGAACACCTACTGGCCCAGCATGATCGGCCAGTGGCAGAGGGGCCAGTTCCTGGGCGTGTGGGGTCTGGAGGGGCAGATCCGTCCCATGGTGGTCCCCAAGCCCGCCTGGCGCAGATAGCGGAGCAACCGGATCCGGGGGCGTCCGGTTCCCCACGGGCGCCTCCGGATCCTCTTTCGGGGACGGGGATGACGGGAAGTGGAACGTGGGTGGCCGTTCTCCTCGACGGCCTGATCCTGGGAGGGGTGTACGCCCTCGTTGCCCTGGGCCTGAATCTCCAGTACGCGGTGGCGGGAATCCTCAACCTCGCGTACGGGGAGCTGGTGATGCTGGGGGCCCTGTTGACCTACACCTCGTACACGGTTTTGGGGCTCAGCCCGTTGGTCTCCCTCCTCGGCACCGGAGCGGCCGCGGGACTGGTCAGCGGCGGCGCCTACCTGGCCGGCCTGCGAAGGGTTTTCCGCATGGACCGGAGGGAGGCCGAGGTGGCCATGCTCCTGCTGACGTTTGCCCTGCTGTTCCTCCTCCAGAGTTCCGCCCTCATGCTCTGGGGGGCGGAGTTGCGGCACTACTCCTTCTGGAGTGAGCCGGTGTTCCTCCTGGGGCATCCCTTCAGCAGAAACCGCCTGGTGGCCGCGGCGGGGGCTTTTCTGCTCAGCGGGATCCTCTACGGGATCCTGCGGTGGTCCAGCCTGGGCCGGGTGCTGCGGGGGATGGCGGATAACCCCCGGGCCGCGCAGCTGGTGGGGGTGGGGGTGGAGCGGTATCGGCTCGTGGCCTTCGGCATCGGGGGGGTGCTGGCGGGCGCTTCGGGAACCCTGCTGAGCATGTTCTGGTCCTTCAGCCCCACCGCGGGCATCGACGTGACGGTGCGGGCCTTGGTGGTGATGGTCCTGGGGGGAATCGGGAGCGCGGTGGGAAGCCTTACCGCGGGGATCCTGCTGGGGCTTGCGGAGAGCGTGGTGAGCGCGGTGTGGGATCCCGCCCTGCGGCTTACGGTGAACTTCGCGGTGCTGACCGCGATCCTGCTGTGGCGGCCGCGGGGCCTGTTCGGGTGGCGGACGTGAGGGAACGGGGGGGATCCGTCGCGTGGGCCGCGTACTTCCTGGGGATGCTGGTCCTCCTCACGGCGCCCCGGTGGGGCTCTGCGTATCTCGTGGGGTTCTTCGTGGAACTCCTCAGCTACATGGCCCTGGTGACCGCGTGGGCGATCTTCTCCGGGCCCACCCGCTACTTCTCGCTGGCTACCGCCGCCTTCTTCGGCATCGGGACATACGTGACCGTCTATCTGGGTGGCCGCATCCCGGTGCTGGCCTGCGCCGCCGCGGCCGCGGTGCTGGCCTACCTGTTGGCCTCCGTGGTGGGCCTCGCCACCCTGCGGCTCAGCGGCCTGTACTTCGTGATGTTCACCTTCGGGCTGAGCGAATTCCTCCGGCAGTTCGTGCTGTGGTTCGAGGGGCGCCTCTTCCGAAAGGTGGGCCGGATCGTCAGCGTGCCCTTCGGCGACCTGGATCTGTACTATGCCCTGTGGGTGGTCACCGCGGCCCTCCTTCTGGGTGCGTTCCTGCTGCGGAGGTCCAAGCTGGGATACGCGCTTCGGGCCATCGGGGAGGATGAACTGGCCACGGCCCACACGGGGGTGGACGTCTCCCGGGTGAAGATTGGGGTGTTCGCCGCAACCGCGAGCGCCACGGCGGTGGTGGGAGCCATTCTCGCGCCCCGGTGGGCCTACGTGCTCCCCGATATGGCCTTCGATCCCACCCGGTCGTTCCAGGTGATCCTCATGGCCATGCTGGGCGGGATCCGGCAGAGCTACGGTCCCTTGCTGGGGACCATCCCCCTGCTCTTGCTGTACGAATGGCTGTACGCGCGCTATCCCTACCCCTTCCTGTTCGTGCTGGGTTTCCTCCTCGCGGTTCTGGTCCTGTATGCCCCCGGGGGCCTAAGCGGGCTGGTGGAGGGGATCCTGCAGCGGGCGGAGGAGCGGAAGGGCGGGACGATTCGGGTTCGGGCGGAGGAGCTCCCGCGGGTGGGGAGCAGCGGGGGGTAGATGCTGGAAGTGCGGGGAGTGAGCAGGCGGTTCGGAGGGCTGGAGGCGCTGGTGGGCGTGGATCTCGTGGCGCGGTCTGGGCAGGTGGTGGCGGTGATCGGCCCCAACGGGTCCGGGAAGACCACCCTCCTGAACGTCATCAGCGGCGTCCTCGCGCCGGACGCAGGGAGGGTCCGGTGGGAAGGGCGAGACATCACGGGCTGGCCCCCCCACCGGGTGGCGCACCTGGGCATCGGCCGGACCTTCCAGCGTCCCCGCATCATGGAGGCGATGACGGTGCGGGAGAACATCGGCCTGGGATTTCTCTTTCGGGCACGGGGCCTTCCCGTGGCCCGGGCCATGGCAAAGGCACAGGAGGTAGGAGAGGAAGTTGGCCTTAGGGACCGGCTGGACGTCCCCGCGGGCGACCTCACCTACATCGATCAGAAGCGGCTGGAACTGGCCCGCGCCCTCGCGGGGGATCCGAGGCTCCTCCTGTTGGACGAGTGGCTGGCGGGGCTTACGGAAGGGGAGCTCCAGGTGGCCTTGGAGCTCCTGAGACGGCTGCGAGTTCAGGGCATCGGCGTGGTGCTTGTAGAGCACGTGATGTCCGCGGTGCGCGCCATCGCGGACTGGGTGGTGGTGCTGCACACGGGTCGGAAGATCCTGGAGGGAAAGCCGGGGGAAGTGCTGAGCCACCCGGAGGTGGTGGCCACCTACCTGGGGCAGGATGCGGGATGCTGAGGGTCACGGGCCTCACGGTGCTTTACCGAAAGCACAGGGCGCTGCAGGACGTGCACCTGGAACTTCAGCCCCAAGAGACGGTGGCCGTCATCGGGGCGAACGGCGCGGGGAAGTCCACCCTCCTGCAGGCCATTGCGGGGCTCGTGCGGCCTCAGCCCGGGGCACGCATCGAGTACGAGGGGAAATCCGTGCTGGGGTGGAGCCCGGAGCGCCTGGCCCGGGCGGGGGTGGTGCTGGTGCCCGAGGGCCGGGAGCTGTTCGCGAGCTTGACGGTGTACGAGAACCTGCTGCTCGGCGCGTACGGGGTACGGGATCGCTCCGTGGTGCAGCGGAGGTTGGAGTGGGTCTGGAGTCTCTTCCCCCGCCTCCGGGAGCGCCACGGCCAGCTGGCGGGGACCCTCAGCGGCGGGGAGCAACAGATGCTGGCCATCGCGCGGGGTCTCATGGCCGGTCCTCGGGTGCTCCTCCTCGATGAGCCCTCCCTGGGGCTTGCACCTCTCATCGTCCGGGAGGTGTTCCAGGTGCTCCAGAGGATCCGTGCGGAGGGCTGCTCCATTCTCCTCGCGGAGCAGAACGTGCGCATGAGCCTGCGGGTGGCGCAGCGGGGATACGTCCTGGAGACCGGCCGCGTGGTGCGGGAGGGAGCCGCGGCGGAACTCCAGCAGGACGAACTCGTGCGTCGGGCCTATCTGGGAGGCTGAGCTCCGGCCACAAAAAATATAATGGTAATGGCCGTCCGGAGGCCGCCGGTGAGCGGAGGACTGAGGATCGAGGGACTCTCCCTCCGGCTCGGGGATCTTCAAGTGCTGGATCGGGTTGACCTGGAGGTGGATGCGGGGGAGTTCGTGTGTTTGGTGGGGCCGAGCGGTTGCGGGAAATCCACCCTCCTCAACGTGGTGGCGGGCTTTGCGCTCCCAGGAGACCCCGAAATCGAGGGAACCGTGCGGTGGCAGGACCGGGTGATCCGCGACCATCGGGACTGGGACGGTGCCCTGGGATACGTCTTTCAGCGGGACAACCTGCTTCCTTGGTACACCCTGGAACAGAACGTCCTCATCAGCCTACGCATCCGGCGGGTGCCGCTGTGGTCAGCGATCCTCCGGGCGCGGTAGGAGATCGCCCGGGTCGGTTTGAGCGGCTTTGAGCGGCACTTCCCGCATCAGCTGTCCGGGGGAATGCGGCAGCGGGCGTCGTTGGCCCGCACCCTGGTGTACGGCCCCAAGGTGATGCTGATGGACGAGCCCTTCGGCGCGCTGGACGCGCACACCCGAATGCACCTGCAGCGGGAGCTCAGTCGCCTCTGGATGGAGCACCGGGTCACGGTGCTGTTTGTCACCCACGATCTTACGGAGGCCATCACGCTGGGACAACGGGTGGTCGTGTTCTCCCACCTGTGAGCTTGGCCCTCTCGCAAACCCGGCGGCCCCGGACCGGAACGTACCGGCATGGGGCGCGGGTGGTGGCCCTGCGGGCTGGGTTCGCGGGAACCGTGCTGTTGGCCTGGGCTTTGCTGAGCGGGGATCTCGTTGCGGGGTGGCGGGCGATGCCCCGTGCCCTCCTACCCAGTCCCACGGAGGTCGTGGCCGGGTTGGCGGCGTATGCCCGGAGCGGTGACCTCGCGGGCGACGCCCTGTACACCCTCTCCGAGGCGGCGGCGGGGCTGCTGTTGGCCATCGTCACGGGGATCGCGGTGGGCGTGCTGTTTGCCTACGTGCGCCTCCTCGGCCAGGCTGCCGAACCCCTCATGGTAGCCCTCAACGCCATGCCCCGCTATGCCCTCGCACCCCTCTTCGTGGTCTGGTTTGGGCTCGGGATGGCCTCGAAGGTTGCCCTGGTGTTCTTCGCGGTCTTCTTCGTGGTGTTCTTCAACGTGTACCAGGGAGTGCAGACCATAGATCGCAACTGGGTGCGCGGGATTGAGGTCATGGGCGGGGGGACGCGGGAGATCGCGCGATACGTGATCCTGCCGTACGTGGTGAGTTGGGTGGTGGCGGCCCTGCGCACCTCCATCGGCGTCTCCCTGGGGGTCGCGGTGGTGGGGGAGTTCGTGGGATCGGTCCAGGGGCTCGGGTACCGCATGGTGATCTCCGTGGGTCTGCTGGACACCCCCCGCACCTTCGCCATCGTGGTCATCCTGGCGGTCGTGGTCGCGGCCGTGGAGCCCGCTTTGCCCGTTTTGGTGGCGGAGGCGGCAGGGCACTTCCGCGGCGAGGGGTGGAGATCGGGCGGATTCTTCTATCCGGTGGTGTGGCCATCCGCAACCTCCTCATCGGCGGCCGTGCACCCTTCGGGGTCATCGGAACCGAGCACATTCCCCTCGCGCGACTGGCGGGCGCTCCCCTGAAGGGGATCGCTTCCGTCTACGACCGGCTGCACGTCACCCTCATCGTCCGGTCCGCCCTCCGGGGGCAGGTGCGGCGGGTGGAGGTGGACGGAGTGGGGTTCATGCTGGTGAACATCTTCGATCGCCACGTGCTGAGGCGTTGGATCGGCACCGACCTGCTCCTGGTGGGCATCCTGGCCACCACGGAGGGCGTGATCCGGACCCAGCCGGAGGTGGCCGCGGCCATGGTGGCCGCCGTCCAGAAGGGGGTAGCTTACATCCGCAGCCACTCCTCCGAGGAGATCGTGCGACTGGTGATGGGCAATCCGAAGACGGCTCAGCTGTTTCAAGGGGTTCCGCCGGAGCTGGCGGTGAGGATGGTCGGCAGGATCCGGCACGGGTACAGCACGGGGTGCCTGAGCCGTACGGGGTACGAGGCGGAGCTGCGTCGCATGATGGACACCGGGTGCTCCGGCGGCCGGTGAGCTTCGAGGAAGCCCTGGAGCCCCGCTGGGCGGGGACATGCCCGCGATGAAGCCGGCTCGGGTGCCATGGCGGCAACGCTGACGGTGACCCTCGCGGGGGGCCTGTACGATCGAACGGAGCCATTGCGGGACGGGAGTGTGCGGCCGGAGGGGATGGAGTTGGTATACGTAGCCGTGGAGGAGCCTCCGGAAGCGTTCCTGCGGGGGGTGGCGGGGGAATTTGACGCCTTCGAGTTCAGCTGCTCCCTGTACCTCTCCCGTCGGGCCGCGGGGGATTTCCCATTTGTCGCCCTGCCCGTCTTCCCCTCCCGCATGTTCCGGCACGGCTACGTCTTCGTCCGGGAGGACCGCGGGATCCAGCATCCCAAGGATCTAGAGGGGAAGCGGGTGGGGGTCCCGGAGTTCAGCCAGACGGCCCTGGTCTGGCTGCGGGGGATCCTCCAGGAGGAGTACGGGGTGGATCTCCGATCCATCACCTGGGTGGTGGGGGGGGCGAACCGGCCCGGGCGCCGCTCCGCGGCCATCTCCAACCGGCCGCAGGGAGAGGGGTGGAGGTTGGAGCCCGCCCCGGAGGGCTACAGCCTAGATCGAATGCTGTCGGAAGGACTGTTGGATGCGTACATGGGGGCTGTGCGGCCTCACTCCTTCGGGGTGGATCCGCGCATCCGGCGGCTCTTTCCGAACTATCGGGAGGTGGAACGGGCGTACTACCGCCGCACGGGGATCTTTCCCATCATGCACACCGTGGTGGTGCGGGAAGGTCTGCTGCGTCAGCATCCCTGGGTGGCGACCAGTCTCTATAAGGCCTTCTGCCGCGCGAAGGAGGTGGCCTTTGCACGGATGGCCTACAGTCCTGCCCTGCGCTACAGCCTTCCGTGGCTGCATGCGGACCTGGAGGAGGTATGGGAGCTGTTCGGTGCAGACCCCTGGCCGTACGGGCTCGAGCCCAACCGGAAGACCCTCAACACCCTGGTGCGGTACCTCCAGGAGCAGGGGCCGCTGACACGGCCGATCTCCCTGGAGGAGGCATTTGCTCCTGTTCACGTCTTCGAAGGCCAGTAGGAGGAGAACATGCAGGACGCAGCGCCGCGGAATCTTCAGGAGATCGTGGACCGCGTTCCCAATATCGTGGACTACCTGTACAACAACCGGACGGGCGCCCGCGCGTTTCCCGTGGTTCCTGCGGAGTTCACCAACTGGAGGGACGAGCAGCACGCGTGGCGGGAGGCGGTGGCGCTGTTGGACCTCTCGTACCACATGTCCGACCTGTACGTGCGCGGGAGGGACGCGTTCCGGTTGCTCAACTACCTCGGCATCAACAGTTTTCGAGGGTTTGAACCCGGCATGGCCAAGCAGCTGGTGGTGTGTTCCCCGGAGGGCTATGTGATCGGGGATGCGGTGCTCTTCTACCTGGAACCGGAGGTCTTCCAGCTCGTGGGGCGCCCCTCCGCCCTCAACTGGGTGCAGTACCACGGGGAGACGGGCGCCTACGACGTGAGCTTCGAGCGGGACGAGTTGTCCTTGACGGATCCGAGTCGTCCCCGCAAGGTGTACCGTTTCCAGCTGCAGGGCCCCAGGGCGCCAGCGTTGTTGGAGAAGCTCCACGATGGCCCTCTTCCGGAGGTGAAATTCTTCCATATGACGTGGATCCGGATCGGACGTTGGAGGGTCCGGTTCTTGCACCACGGAATGGCCGGCGTGGCGGGCGGGGAGCTGTTCGGACCCTGGGAGGAACGGGAGGCGGTCCGAAGTGCCATCCTGGAGGCAGGAGAGGAGTTCGGGCTGCAACCGGTGGGCTCGAGGGCATACGCGACGAACACCTTGGAGTCGGGGTGGATCTCGGGGGTGCTCCCCGCCGTCTACAGCAGCCCCGCCCTGCGGGCGTATCGGGAGTGGCTTCCGGCCACGAGTTACGAGGCCACAGGATCTCTGGGGGGCAGCTTCTACTCCCCTCAGGTGGAGGACTACTACCTGACGCCGTGGGACCTCGGATACGGACGACTGCTGAAGTTCGACCATGACTTCATCGGGCGGGAGGCCCTGGAGGAAAAAGCGAAGGAGCCGCACCGACGGAAGGTGACCCTGGTGTGGAACCCGGAGGATGTGATCCAGGTCTTCCGTACGCTGTTCACGCAGCCCCGGGGACAACGGGCCAAGTACATGGACCTGCCCCTCTCCCGATACTGCATATGGCCGTACGACAGGGTGTTGAACCGAAAGGGAGAGCTCATCGGATTTTCCACCTCCTGCGGCTACAGCTCCAACGAAGGGGCAGTGCTGCCCCTGGCCATGGTGGAGGCGGCGTACAGCACCCCTGGGACGGAGGTGGTGGTGGTGTGGGGGGAACCCAATGGGGGTTCTCGGAAGCCCAGCGTGGAGCGGCACGTGCAGACGGAAATCCGGGCCACCGTGGCGCCCGTGCCGTACTCTCAGGCGGCGCGGGAGTACCGGGCCATGGTGGCGGGAGGCTTCCGTTGACAGGAGTCGGCCGATTGTATATCCTGCAGCCGATTCGGGGTGCGGTGGATGGGCGGGTGGGGGTGTGGTCTATGGGTTCGGTCTGAGGAGGTGGGGCCGTCGAGATCCTGGTTGCCCCTCCGCAGGGGAATCTGCTTCCTCCGGGAGGTCGCGGATGCTGCAGGTGGATCACCTCGGTGTGGTCGTCCGGGACATGGAAGAAGCGCTCCGGTTCTTCGTGGAGGTGTTGGGAGGGAAGGTGATCTCCCACCAGAAGAATGTTATGGGCCGGGAAATTGACCTCGCGTTCGTGGAGGCGTGCGGGGTTACCTTTGAGCTCCTCTACCCGTGGGGAGAGATGCATCCGCTCCGGAGCTACCTCCAGCAGATAGGCCCCAGCGTGCACCACATCGCCCTCCGCAGCGAGAACGTGGAAGACACGGTGCAGCGGCTTGGAACCTGGAACATCCGGCCGGAGGGACCGCCGGCCATCGTGGGGGGAACCCGGATGGTCCAGTGGCTCGCCACGGAGGGCACCCTGGGGCTGCGAATCCAGCTGATGGGGCCCGCGCCCTCCTCCACCTCTGAAAGCCGATAGAGGGTTCCTCCATGGGACGCGTGCCCATCGCCACCCGGGCACTCCCCTGGGAAGGGTTGGCCCGGACGTGGCGGGCCGCGACGCAGGCGGCGGTCCAACCTGCGGTGGGTCTGGGAGCCCTGGTGGCCCTGGCGTTGGGTTGGCTCCTGCTGGCTCCGCTCGGCACCTTGATCTTCGCCGCGTTCCGGGAGGGCACCAACGTCCTCCCCTTCGAGCCTGCCTCTCGCTGGACATTGCAGAACTTCCTCTCCGTCTTCACCAATCCCGTCCTGTACCGACGGGTGTTCGCGGACACTGCTCTGTACACCCTGGGATCCTGCGCGGTGGGTCTGCTGGTGGGGACCGGGTTCGCGTGGCTGGTGGAGCGCACGGACCTTCCAGGGCGACACCTGGTCTACGTGGCCCTCCTGGTGCCCCTGTTGGTCCCGCCCATCGTGGTGAGCATCGGGTGGGTGATGCTGTTGGGGCCCCGGGCGGGACTGTTGAACGTGCTGCTGCGGGCCGTGCTCGGCATGGAATCTGGCGCAAGCGGTCCCCTCAACATCTTCAGCATGTGGGGAATGATCCTGGTTCAGGGATTCGGGTTGGTGCCCCTGGTTTTCGTCTTGATGGCCTCCGCCTTCCGCAACCTGGACTGGAGCCTGGAGGAGGCCGCATGGGTGTGCGGGGCTTCTCCGCTGCGGACGCTCGCACGGGTGGTGCTGCCCATGCTCTTCCCCGCGGTAGGATCCGTGGCCATCCTCTCCCTGATCCTCACCCTGGAGAGCTTCGAGGTCCCCCTCCTGCTGGGGGTTTCTGCCGGGGTCCAGGTCTACAGCACCTGGATCTACTACGCCCTCAACCCCGCGGCGACCCTTCCGAACTACGGGCAGGTGGCGGCCCTCTCCGTTCCCGGACTCCTGGTGGGCATGGCGGGGCTGTGGGCGTACAATCGGGCCACCCGGCTGGCGGAGCGGTACGCGGTGGTGCGGGGGAAGGGGTTCCGAGGCGGGGTTCGGGAACTGGGCAGGGGTCGGTACGTAGCGTTGGGGCTCGTGGGGCTGTACCTCCTGGTGACCGTGGGGCTTCCGGTGGGGATCCTGGTGGTGACCAGCCTCTTTCCCGAGGCGGTGCGGACGGGGTTCCAGCAGTGGGGGACTCCCACCGGGGACGCGTACCGGAAGGTGCTCACGGACGCGCAGACGGTCCTCTCCCTCCGCAACGGCGTCCTAGCTTCCGCCGCGGCCGCGCTGCTGGCGGTCTCCGTGGCCACGGGGGTGGCGTGGGTGGTGACGCGGACGAATCTGCGGGGACGGTTCGTGCTGGACTTCCTGGCGTTTTCCTCCGTGGTGATCCCCGGGGTGATCCTGGCTCTGGCGGTGATGCTGGTGTATCTGTGGCTGCCGGTGGGGCTGTACGGGACCCTGGGGATGCTGGTGGTGGCGTTCGCGGCGCGGACGGGAACGGTGAGCCGGATCCTCCGGACGGCCATGATGCAGGTGCACCGGGAGCTGGAGGAGGCCGCGTGGGTGAGCGGATGCGCGGAAGGAGCCGCGGTTCGCCGCATCCTGATCCCCCTGGTGCTTCCCGCGGTGCTGGCGGCGTGGGTCTTCCACTTCGTCATCAGCTTCCGGGAGTTCACCGTGGGGCTCGTGCTGTACCGACCGGAGACCTCCGTGGCCGCGGTGCGGCTGTGGCACCTGTACGAGCGGGGGGATCTACCGGAGGCGAGCGCGTTGGGGACGGTGATGCTCTTAGGGGTTGTGGCCATGGCGTACCTCGCCCGGCGGTTGTCGGGCCGGTGGGGAGTTCGGTAGCGGGCTCCGGGCTTTTTTAGTTAGTAGGAGGAGGACATGCGACTGGGCCGCTTCATCGTTGACACCCACGTGCACGCGCAGCGGTTCGCCGCGGGCCCTCAACTGGCGGGCAAGACCGGGTACCCGGATCTTGCCTCCGCGATGGTGGACATGGAGGCCTACGACAACAGCGCGCGGCTGCTGTACGACATGGAGCGGTACGGGGTGGACATGTGCGTGCTCCTGCCGGCCTTCGGGATGAGCAACGAGCTCAACGCACAGCTCGTGGAGCGCTATCCGGACAAGTTCGTGGCGTGCTGCGGTGCGGTGGAGACCGCGAAGGCGGCGCTGCGGGGGGAAATCGAATGGACTCCGGAGGCGGCGGCGCAGGAGCTGGATCGGCTGCTGAGCACGGGGAAGTTCGTGGGCATTGGGGAGGGAATTCCCTACAACCCCCGGAGGCGGACCTCCCTGAGCATCACGGAGCGGCTGGACGAAATGCGGGTGATCCTGGAGGTAGCCCGCAAACACCGGGTGCCCGCACGGATCCACACGGGGGTGGTGCAGGGATATCCGCTGACGCACCACATCTTCCCGGAGTCCCTTCAGGTGCTGTGGCTGACGGATCTGGCGGCGGAGTTTCCGGACGTTCCGTTGATTCTGGACCATGGGGGGATGCAGGCGGGGTATCTGGAGCGGTGGGTGGAGGAGGCGCTGCACGTGGCGGGGAGCCACGACAATGTGTTTTTGGAGACGGGGCTGTGGTGGGCGGAGTTGTACGAGAGG